>JAMFRX010000190.1 GCA_026224995.1 Puia dinghuensis | reverse complement strand
GGCACCGTGAAGATCGTCGAAGGCGAAGACCTCCGCGCCGCCCTCTCCCGCCTCATCGACAACTACGAACACCACCTGCCCCAACCCGTCCACATCGACGAGATCCCGGACAAAAGCCTCCAGGCCGACCTCCGCGGCATCGTCGGCTTCCAGATCGAAGTCTCCGAATTCCAGGCCGCCTGGAAACTTAGCCAGAACCGCGATGAACAAAGCTACCACCAGGTCATCGACCAGCTCGACCAGGGCGATCAGACAGCCCGTGCCGTGGCCGATGAAATGAAAAAAAGGAAATTATAAGTAATTTTGCGGCATGACTCGCCACCAACTCACCTCCCTCATCCGTTCCACCAACTCCTACCTCTGCGTCGGCCTCGACTCCGATCTCACGAAGATCCCTGCCCACCTCCGCAGCGGAAAGGACCCCATCTTCGAATTCAACCGCCGGATCATCGACGCCACCAAAGCCCACTGCGTCGCCTACAAGCTCAACACCGCCTTCTACGAAGCAGAAGGCGTCAAAGGCTGGGAAACCATGGAAAAGACGGTAAACTATATCCCCGATACTCATTTCAAGATCGCCGACGCCAAACGCGGCGACATCGGCAATACCTCCGCCCAGTATGCAAAAGCTTTTTTCGAAGCGCTACGCTTCGACGCCATCACGGTGGCGCCCTATATGGGTGAGGACAGCATCCGTCCCTTCCTGGAGTACAAGGATAAGTGGACGATACTGTTAGGACTGACCTCCAACGCCGGTGCAAAAGATTTCGAGCTGCAGCCTACAGGCGAAGGCCTGCTATATGAGAAAGTGTTGACAACCGCCCAAAAATGGGGTACCCCCGATAACCTCATGTATGTCGTCGGCGCCACCCAGGCCGACACCTTCACCCGCATCCGCGAGCTGACACCCGATCATTTCTATCTCGTCCCAGGCGTAGGCGCCCAAGGCGGCAGCCTGGAAGCCATCTCAAAAAAAGCCATAAACAAAGATGTCGGCCTCCTCGTGAATGCCAGTCGCGCCGTTATCTACGCCTCGGGCGGCGAAGACTTCGCCGAAGCCGCCGGAAAGACGGCTGCAGAATATCAGCAAGAGATGCGCCAGTACCTGTCTGCTGGCCGTTGACCAGTACCTGTTTGCAAGCCGCTGACCAGTACCTGTCTGCGAGCCGCTGACCTTATGCGGCTGCTGGCGTTGCTTCTGCGACGGCCGGATGAAACTCCCCCTCACTCTTCGCAATCACCAGCGTCGCCACCCCATTCCCAATGATATTCGTTATAGCCCTTGCCTCACTCATAAACTTATCTACAGCCAGCAAAAAAGCCAACCCCTCCACGGGTATCCGCTGAATGGCCGTCAACGTCGTCGCCAGCACGATAAATCCACTGCCCGTGACACCCGCCGCCCCCTTACTAGTGACCATCAATATACCCAGTATCGTCAGCAGCTCCCCCGTGCTCAGCGTCACATTGTACAGCTGCGCCAGGAAGATAGTCGCCATGCTGAGATAGATAGAAGTGCCGTCGAGGTTGAAGCTATAGCCCGTCGGCACGACCAGCCCTACCACGGGTGCGCTGCACCCCATACGCTCCAGCTTCGCCATCAGCGACGGTAACGCCGCTTCTGAGCTAGACGTTCCAAGTACAATAAGGATCTCTTCGCGGATATTGCGTAAATATGTCCAGATATTGAGCTTGAAATACCGAAGGATCAATCCCAGCACCACAAAGACAAAGAGCAGCATAGTCCCATACATCGTCAGCATCAGCTTGCCCAGTGGTATCAGCGTGCGGATGCCGTATTTCCCGATGGTATAGGCCATTCCGCCAAAGGCGCCCAGCGGTGCGAGATACATCACATAGCGCAGCAGCCGGAATACGAATTTCGATGCCAGCGAAAGCCAGTATAGGATGGGCTCCCGTTTCTTTAACAAGCTTATCACTATTCCGGCGATGATAGCCAGGACCAGCACCTGTAGAGTCAGATTCGTCCGGAAGAACTGCCCCCAGTCGAAACCATGTGCCCCCTGCTTCGCATACTTCGAAGCATCTTGTATCGGCAGGCCCGTCTTGTCGATCCTTCCGGGCTTTATCACCGAGGCCAGCAGGATGCCGATCCCTAGCGATAGGGTAGTGACGACCTCAAAATATACCAGCGCCTTCACGCCGATGCGGCCTACCTTCTTCAGGTCGCTCATGCCTGCGATGCCGGTACTGATGGTCAGGAAGATAATAAAGGGGATGAAGATTTTTACCAGGTTAACGAACTGGACGCCTAAGAATTCCGTGTGTACAGCGACGGCAGGTGCAAAATAACCCAGCAGCACGGCCGCGACCAACGCCAGCAGCACCAGTAGGGTCAGGT
>JAMFRX010000189.1 GCA_026224995.1 Puia dinghuensis | reverse complement strand
TTTTCCGTCTTTGTCCCCGGGGTACCAGTTTTGTACGGTGGAATATTTGATCTCGGCATTGCCAAGCGCGATGAGCTCGACCACGGCGGCGTGGAGCTGGTTCTCGTCGCGCATAGGGGCGGTGCAGCCTTCGAGGTAGCTCACATAGCTGCCTTCGTCGGCGATGATGAGGGTCCGTTCGAACTGGCCGGTGTTTTCGGTATTTATCCGGAAATAGGTAGACAGCTCCATGGGGCAGCGGACGCCCTTGGGGATATAGACGAATGAGCCATCGGAGAAGACGGCTGCGTTCAATGCGGCAAAGATGTTGTCGGAATATGGTACGACGGAGCCTACGTATTTCTTTACGAGCTCAGGGTGTTCCTGTACGGCTTCCCCGAAGGAACAGAAGATGATACCCAGCTCATGAAGCTTTTCCCTGTAGGTAGTGGCTATAGAGATGCTATCGAACACGGCGTCTACAGCTACACCTGTCAGGGCTTTCTGTTCGGAAAGGGGGATGCCTAATTTAGCAAAGGTGGCCAGCAGCTCAGGGTCTACTTCGTCGAGGCTGTTGTATTTCTTTTTGTTGCGGGGTGCGGCATAGTAGGAGATCTTCTGAAAGTCGATGGCGGGGAGAGGGAAGTTCTGCCATTCCGGAAGTTTTTGCTTGCGGAAGGATTGGTAGCCCTTAAGTCGCCATTCCAGGAGCCATTCCGGTTCTTTTTTCTTTTCCGAGATAAAGCGGATGGTATCTTCATTGAGACCGGCCGGGAGAATATCCATTTCAATATCGGTGACGAATCCAAACTCGTACTCCTTATTGGCTATATTGTCAATTATTTCGTTGTCATTTCCCATATTACACGCGCTTTATAACTAAGACCTTTGGTCTGCAAGATACTTCAATGGCTGCTCTTTTCCCGTTGACCCAGATCAAACCGAAAAACTTTCTCCGCAGCTACAGGTGCGGGAAGCGTTGGGATTGTTGAAAGTCAGCCCTTTACCGTTCAACCCACCTGAATAATCAAGCTCGGTCCCATAGAGGTAGAGCAGGCTCTTCATGTCTACGACGACTCTGACGCCTTTGTCTTCGAAGATCTGATCGCCTTCTTTTTCTGTGGTGTCGAAGTCCAGCTTATATTCCAGGCCGGAGCAGCCGCCGCTCTTTACCCCAACTCTGACGAAGGTGGTGGGATCTGCGTGGGTATCGGCTATCAACTTGTCGATGTATTCTTTTGCGTTTGGAGAGACTGTGATCATGTTAGCGTTTTTATATACAACAAAGTAAGAACGGAAGAGTTAAGCCTTCCGCTTGCGAATTTGGAAATATGTTCATTCCAACTGCAAAATTCCGACAAATACGTGGTAATTCCTACTTTTTAAGGACCTCGTTAATGGGTTTACCTACGCAGCCGTTGGGCATCTGGACGTGCAGGAGGGCGGCGATGGTGGGGGCGATATCGGTCATATAGACCGTTTGGTTGGAATGGCCTGGTTGGATGCCCCAGCCCATGAAGAGGAGGGGGATATGGGTGTCATAGGGGTTACAGGTGCCGTGGGAGGTGCCGGTCTTGCCGTGAGTTTCGAACCATCCGGCGTTGAGGATCAATTGAATAGCTCCGGAGCGTTTGTAATAATAGCCATTCATGACCATGGTGCGGACGGGTTCGGCGACGGCTGTTTCACCGACGTTGGCCATATCCATCGCGTAGGTGATACCGGGCTGCTGGCGGAGGTATTCCAGGGCCACTTTTTTGATCGCATTGAATTCCAGCTTTTTATCACGAATGGTCTTCATAGAGAAGGTGACCTGGTAGTTGGAGATCGTGTCTACAAGATGGGGCGTCTGGAAGGTTCGGGCCAGGATGCTGTTGAGACTGTCTGTGAGCGGCTGAGGATTCCAGAAGTCGGCGGGGATATCGTGGTTCTGGGAATACCAGACGGCATGGGCGGCGCCGTGGTCGGCGGTGAGGAAGACGGTGTATTCATCCTTGCCGATCTTGTCGTCAAGATAGGACAGGAAGTCGGCCAGGTCGCGGTCGAGCCGCAGATAGGTATCTTCTATTTCTATGGAGTTGATGCCGAACTGGTGACCAACATAATCGGTTGATGCACAGTTGATAGTGAGAAAATCGGTAAAATCGCCCTGGCCGAGTTGGTAGCCTTCGACGGCGGCCCGGGCGAAGTCTAGGGTGATGGTATTACCGAAGGGGGTATAGCGGAAGCTGTTCTTAACGATCTTGTAGGAGGAGTCGAGGTTATGTGGGAAGGCGGTGGTGCTATCGCCTTTGAATTTCCCTTCGTAAGGCTGGTCGTCGGTGTCGCTCTGGCCATAGGTGCTTTTGGGATAGAGGGGGGACCAGACGTTGCGCATGAAATTCTTTACCGGATCGTGACTATTGAAGGAGTCCACCCAGGCGGGGAGCTTCGGCATGTAGTAGTTGCTGGTGATAAAGTGGCCGGTAGAGTCGTCGAGCCAGAAGGCGGCATTAGCGGTGTGGCCCGCGGGGAGTATGGCGGCGCGGTCTTTAAGGGATACGCCGACGACCTTGGAGCGAAAATTATCGGCGAGCATGAGCTCATCGGTGACGGTAGAGACCAGCAGGTTGCGGGGGGACATCTTGCCCTCTTTTGACTCAGGAGTTTCGGCGCCTACGCTGAGGACGGTACTGTCGTCGGTGCAGTACACACGCTGGCCGGAGGATTGTTCGACCCAGTCGTTCCCCGCGATACCGCTAAAGGCCGGCACCGAGCCGGTGAAGATGCAGGTATGCCCTACCGCGGTAAAGGCGGGGAGGTAGTTGATCATGGTATTGTCGCAGCTGAAGCCTTTTTTCAGCAACCGCCGAAAGCCGCCTTCGCCATAGCGATCGGCAAAACGGTACAGGTAATCCCAGCGCATCTGATCTACGACGATGCCGATCACCAGCTTTGGCCGCCTGACGGTGGAGGGGCTTTTGGGGTGACATGCGGCCAGGACGAGCAGGAACAGGAAGGGGAAATAGAGATGCTGCCGGCGCATGGTAAAAATTTTGGCGCAAAAGTATGATTTGAAGCATCGCCAAATGCGTTATTTTTGCGTTAGTGTCAACCTTAATAATTTCGTAATAATGGCAGATATCTTTGAAAAATTAGTAAAGCACAATGGCCCTATCGGCCAGCACAGAGAAAGAGCGCACGGTTATTTTGCATTCCCCAAGCTGGAGGGAGAGATTGGCAGCAGGATGTTATTCAGGGGGAAAGAGAAAATAGTTTGGAGTCTCAACAATTATCTTGGCCTGGCCAATCACCCTGAGGTTCGGAAAGTGGATGCGGAAGCGGCGGGGCGTTTTGGGATGGCAGCCCCAATGGGTGCGCGGATGATGAGCGGCAACAGCAATTACCACGAACAGCTGGAGAATGAGCTTGCCGCCTTCGAAGGGAAAGAGGACGCTACTCTATTCAACTACGGATATCAGGGAATAATGAGCGCCATCGATGCGGTCTGCGGCCGGCATGATGTGATCGTCTACGATGCCGAAAGCCATGCCTGTATCATCGACGGCTTGCGGCTGCATCCTGGTCATCGCTATGTATTCAAGCATAATGATGTGGAAGACTGCGAGAAGCAGCTGCAACGGGCTTCTGCCCTTATAGAGAAGCAAAATGCCGGCGGCATTCTGGTGATCACGGAGGGTGTCTTCGGCATGGCCGGGGATCAGGGGAAGCTCAAGGAGATTGCGGCGCTCAAGGACACGTATGAGTTCCGGCTGCTGGTAGACGATGCGCATGGTTTTGGGACGCTGGGGAAGACGGGTGCGGGCGCCGGGGAAGAGCAAGGGGTGCAGGATAAGATCGATCTGTATTTCTCCACTTTTGCGAAATCGATGGCTTCTATCGGCGCTTTTATGGCGGGGGACAGGGCTATTATCGATTATATCCGGTACAATACGCGTTCCCAGATCTTTGCCAAGAGCCTGCCGATGCCCATTACGGTCGGCAACCTGAAGCGGCTGGACCTCCTGAGGACGCAGCCGGAGCTGCGCAGGAAGCTGTGGGATGTTGTGAATAAACTTCAGAAGGGGCTCAAGGATAGCGGGTTCGATATCGGCAAGACCAATTCTCCGGTCACACCAGTGTATATGACGGGGGACGTGCCTGAGGCGACGGCGATGGTGATGGACCTTAGAGAAAATCATAATATTTTCTGTTCGATCGTAGTGTATCCGGTGATCCCCAAGGGGCATATCATCTATAGGTTAGTACCTACGGCGGTGCATACGGATGAGGATATCGAACGGACTTTGGTAGCGTTCAGGGCTACGAAGAAGAGATTGGATGCGGGAGATTATCGCGTACAGGCGATTCCGGATATGGCTGAGGCATAAGGACTTAGTTCGTATAAAAAGAAAACCCACCTGATGGTGGGTTTTCTTTTTGGGCATGAAAAAGCCCCGCCGGACGGCCCGGAGGGCCGGCGCCCGAAGGGCAATAATAAAACAAAAGCCCCGCTTTTGGCGGGGCTGCACTAATCAAATACCATTAACCATTAAACCTTATCCTATGAAACAACAAAGGTAATATCTTCACCTTGAAAGAGAAGAAGTAAAGTGTACAAATCTTTGCAGGGAAAGTATTTAATTGATCCTAGTCAATTCGCGGCATACAGATTATCCTTTAGCATCAGCGTGTAGTCCGCTGGGAGCTAAACCGATATAGTATTACACGAACGTGCTTACCAGGTTGACCGGAAATCATGCTGGAATTCGTCGAATCCTCGGGTGTGGTAGTCGCCTTCGCCAAAGTATTTGACAAGGGGTTCGAAGTCTTTTGGTTCGAGGTAGCCGGGGATGGCCTGGGGTTGTTCGCCGGGGGCGATGATGATGGTGGTGGGAAATTCAAGGCGGCCATGGGAGAGGTAGACTGCGAAGAGGTTGCAGCGGTATTGGGGGTCGAAGGTATAGGTCTTGCCCTGCCAGGTGATGGTGGCGTGGGTTTCGGCGTCCAATTTTACGGTATAGAATTTATCGCTGAGGTATTGGGCGACGCGTTTGTCGGAGTAGGTCCGGCGGTCCATTTGCTTGCACCAGCCGCACCAGCTGGTATACATGTCTATGAGGATGGGTTTTTGCTCCTGCTGGAGCTTGGTGGCGGCCTGGTCGATGGTGAGCCAGCTGATGGGTTTGGGGGCGGCAGCCGGGGTAGCCAGAGCGGGTTTCCGGGCGCTGGCGAGGACGAGGACCAGGGCGGCGGCTATCATTGCGGGGAATAAAAGAGTGTATTTAGGTCTTTCCATAGGTCTTTCCTATATTTTTGTAGTTCTCAAAGTTAACGTTTTTAGCATGCGCAAAATTGTAATTGCCGTAACTGGCGCCAGCGGATCGATCTATGCCCGGCTATTACTGGATCGCTTAGCCACTATCAAGGAGCAGTGGGAGGCGGTGGCCGTGGTGATGACGGAGAATGCCAAGGAGGTCTGGCGGACGGAGCTGGGCAATTCCGGCTTTTCGGACTATACATTTCCTTTCTTTTCGCAGCAGGATTTCCGTGCGCCCTTTGCTTCGGGGTCCGGAAAATACGATACGATGATCATCATCCCCTGTTCGATGGGAACGCTGGGGCGGATTGCCACGGGGGTATCTTCGGATCTGATCACACGCGCCGCGGATGTCGTGCTAAAAGAGCGGCGGAGGCTGATCTGCGTGGTAAGGGATACGCCTTATAACCTGGTGCATATCCGGAATATGGAGACGGTGACGCTGGCAGGGGGCATTATCTGTCCAGCTACGCCATCTTTTTACAGTCTTCCCAAGACTATAGAGGAGGTGGCGGCGACGGTGGTCGACAGGGTTATCGATCTGGCCGGGTTGAAAATAGATACTTTTCGCTGGGGGGGATAGATTAGTTCCTCAGATCTACCTCTTCGGCGCCGGGGTGCTTGGCTTTGTTATAGGCCAGCTGGTCGTCGGTGAGAGGAGCGTTGCCGTTGAGCTTGACGATATCCAAAGAATACTTATTGCCACTTTTGTCGAACCACCGAACGCTCACGAGCGTGTGCTGTACCTTATCGACATAGAGCAGGGCCTTGAAGAAGGATTTGGTCTTGTCCAAGGGGGTGAGCTCTATCTCCTGGGCGGTGCGTCCGCCTATTTGGCTTTCGCCGTTGAGCTTGTAGAGAAAATCCTTGTCGTAGAAGTTGGTGAAGATCTTGTCCGGGCTGAGGGTCTGGTTGCCGGGATCGGACTTGGTGATCGTCGTTTCGTTGGAGCCCTTGTCGTAGGTCCAGACGTCTTTACCGTCGCAGTAGATATCCTGGCCACCGGGAATATTGATATGATATTTAGTGCCTTTCAGGAAAATGGTGCCGCTTTTGCTGCCCTGGGTGGCACCTTTGGCGTCCTGGACCTTAAGCGTAAAAGCGGATTGAACGGCGGTGTAGGACCGGAGCTTTGCGCTGAGGCCGTCCAGGACCTTTTTGGCATCGGGGTCGCTTTTGCCGAGGCTGTTGTTCTGGGCCTGGGCGAGGAGACCGGTGGATGCGAGGACTATGCTGAACAAGAAAGGTTTGATATTCATGGTCGGTGGTGTTAGAATCAGGGCGCGAATATAATTCAAAACTACGGATTGAGGTAGTGCTCGAGCTCCATTTCGGTTTTTATTAGCACATCCCGGGGTTTGCTTCCCATGCCGGGACCTACTACGCCGGCGGCTTCCAGCTGGTCCATCAAACGGCCGGCGCGGTTATACCCCAGCTTCATCTTGCGTTGGATGAGGGAGGTGGAACCCAGCTGGTTGAGGACGATGAGCCGGGCAGCCTCTTCGAACAGGGGGTCCCGGTCTTCCAGGTCGAATCCTTTTGCCTCCAGCTCCTTTTCGTCTACGTATTCAGGCAATTTGTATGCCTCGGGGTAGCCGCGCTGGCGGCCGATGAACTGGGTGATCTCTTCCACTTCGGGGGTGTCTACGAATGCGCACTGGAGGCGGGTGAT
>JAMFRX010000188.1 GCA_026224995.1 Puia dinghuensis | reverse complement strand
GGCCCTTGATGCCGGTGATCTTGCTCAGCCATTCCAGGAATGCCGGTGAATTCAGCTCGTTGATGGTGCCTTTTATGGTTTCGGGCAGCAGGTCGATCTTGTTGAGTCCCCGCTTGTCTTCGTTATAATGTTTGTAGTTGATCCAGCCGTCCGTTTCATTCAGCTTGTTGAACTCGGCGATGCACTGGTCCAGAACAGCAGGGTCCAGGAAATTCTCCAGCACGATATGCGGGTAGGGCTGGGCTTCCTGGTACTTTTTACTCAGCTCGGGTAATTGGGCCGTCCATTTATCGTAATCGAATAATTGCGGTGTAGTTGTCAAATTCTGGATTTTAAGGCGCAAAACTAAGGATTTTCCCCCATTCCCGGCGATCGGGCTGCACCAAGCCGTCTAGTCCCGCCTGGATTCCAGGGTAAACCCGATGGTGGTGCCTACGTCGGGCGTACTGCGGACGTGAACCGATTGGCCATGGGCTTCTATGATATGCTTGCAAATGGCAAGCCCCAGGCCGGTACCGCCCTTATCGCGGCTCCTGGCCGCATCGGTCCGGTAAAAGCGCTCGAAAATGTGCATGAGGTGCTCTTCCTCGATGCCGATGCCGTCGTCGCTGATCTCGATCAGCACGTTCTTCTCATCGATCTTGTAGATGCTGGCGACGATAATACCGTTGAGCCTGCCATATTTCGTGGCATTCTCCACCAGATTGATCAGCACCATCCGGATCTTTTCCTTGTCGGCAAAAACGGTGATGGGGGATTCACAGCCTTTTTTTATGGAGGTACGGACATTCTTGCTGTGGGTCTTGATGGAGAGGGACTCGAAGATCTCCCGGATCAGGTCCTGGACGATGAAGTTCTGCTTGTAGAGCAGCTGCTCGCCTCGTTCAAGGGTGGAGATCTCGTCCAGGTCGTTCATGAGGTTTACCAGCCGCTCGACATTCTTTGCCGCAT
This sequence comes from Puia dinghuensis, assembly GCA_026224995.1. GTDB lineage: Bacteria > Bacteroidota > Bacteroidia > Chitinophagales > Chitinophagaceae > Puia > Puia dinghuensis_A. Next base: position 14,219 of record JAMFRX010000188.1, on the reverse strand, counting down.
TTTCCAGGAATTTCTTCCGGATGACGATGTCTTCCATTGCTCCGTTCAGCAGCGTATCGACATAGCCTTGTATCGCGAAGATGGGGGTCTTGAACTCATGGGCCAGGTTTTGCAGGAACTCCTTGCGGTAGGCCTCGTTCTTCTTGAGGAGCTCGATCTCTTCGTTCCGCTTTTCCCCCCATTTTTCGACGTCTTCCCTTACCTCATCGATGCTTTTCTGCGGGAGGATATACTTGAAATAGACCTCTTCCTTTTTGGTGGCCTTGGTCTGGTGGATGAGCTTGTAGATGAGCTTGATCTTCCGGTAGATGAATTTTTCCAGGGTGAAGATGATCAGTCCATAGCTGCCGCCGAAGACGATCAGCAGGCTGCTGGCGCCTACGACCCTGTTACCCGTGAGGATATAGATACCGAGGGAAATGGGCAGCGCGAGCAGCACGGCGGTAAGGGCAGAAAGCTGTTTGGGAGATAGGTTTTTAGTGGAAGGCATGAGTCCACGAAGTTACAGATTGAACTTATATCCTACTCCTTTTACCGTTGTAATGCAGTCCAACCCCAGTTTCTGGCGGATCTTGCGGATATGTACGTCGATGGTCCGGTCACCTACGATCACCTCGTTGCCCCATACCTGGTTGAGGATCTCATTGCGCAGGAATACCCGTCCCGGGCGGGAAGCCAGCAGGTAGAGCAATTCGAATTCTTTTTTTGCCAGCGTCACATCCTTGCCTTCAACCGTCACTTCGAACTTGGCGGGATCGATCGTGAGGTTCTCAACCTTCAGGATCTTGTCTTCCGGCTCTTTGTTCACCCGACGGAACAGCGCATTCACCCGGCTGAGCAGAACCTTAGGGCTAATAGGCTTCGTCACATAGTCGTCGGCGCCCATCTCCAGTCCGCGTACATGGGAACCTTCGTCGCTGAGCGCCGTCAGGAAAAGGATAAGGGTCTCCTTGAAGGAAGGCTGAGACCGCAGGATCTCGCAGACTTCCACGCCGTTCTTCTTCGGCATCATAATATCCAGGATAATGAGGTCGGGACGGACGATCTTGGCCTTGACTATGGCTTCATCACCGTCTTTGGCCGTAATCACGTCGTAGCCTTCTTTGGTGAGGTTATATTGAAGGATCTCCAGAATATCGGGCTCATCGTCTGCTATCAGGATCTTCTTGCCTTTGGATTCCATTAATCTTAAAAATTTACGCAAACCTACTGGAAATAAAGATTGGGGCAGGACAGATAGGGGTCAGTTCACAATTTCTTAATACATAAATAACACGGGCACATCCTTAAAAATATAGAATATTCACTATTATTTGGTTAGATCTAACAATTATGTACTTATTTATCCAGGTGCCAATGCCTATCTGGGTCATGGCTTCGTCTCCTTTGCAGTAGTTAAAGTCATGATTCTGAGAGGCAATTACCGTTTGCTTTCCATCGGCAAAATGGGTTTAGGGAGCCGTATCATCTCATCGTTTGACCTTTTTAAAGCAAATAATGTAGACCGGTATGGAATCCTTACGAGGTGTAACACTGTTGAGACAAAATGATGAATCTTTGGTAAACATTCGAGAAAATTGTGTGTAGATATTTTTATTACTGCGGTAATACAAATGATTCCAATCCTCAGACATTCCACCTGGAACCTTCCAAATTCCTGTAGAATCGTATATGAAAGGCACTGCCATGTTGAAATGAAAAGTGGCATTAGATTCGAATGTTAAGGTTAGGTGCTTGTACTTAGCCGAGTCACGCGCGTAATAGCCGAGATTTGTTTGAGAAAGGTCGATAACGTAATTTCCAACTACTTCGTTAAAGCTTTCATTCTTAACATACGTATTATTCCAAATGTACCAACCAGCTATCAAAGCCCCGAAAGAAAATATTAAAATTGAGCCTGCTTTCATTTATAAATTTAAAACGAAATGTCCATTTTTCAGAGTTTAGCCGATTTCTGAGGTGGACTGCACTAGATCGCCCGTCATATATTAGGTTTATTTCACCTTTCCTCCCCTGATTGGTCGTATTTTTGCATGGATTTTGGAACTACCCATATACTATGATGCGAATTCTACGAACCTTCATTCTCCGGTCGACTCTCCCCCTTTTGGTGTTAGCCTGCTTGCATAGTGCGGCTCAGCCCAATTCCTACCCCTATAAGGTCGCCCAGGACCGGATGCTCTGGCATGACAAGGTAGACAAGCTACAGCAGCAGCTGTTCCTGCTGGGTGGGGGAAAAAATGACAGCCTCATGCGGCTGACCAGGGATGAGGCCGTCAACGCGCAGATCACCGATGCCCTCGGCCGCCGCGTCGACGAGCTGCAGCAGCAGATAGAATTCGATTCCACGCTGAATACCAATAATAAAAAGCGCTACCTGCGCGGCCTCATCGACCTCCTCACGGGGTTCGAAAAGGCCCTCGGGGCAAAAAGCATCCCGCCAGCCCAGGCTCCCGGCCTCATCGACGCCTTTGTCCAGGCTATGGAGCTGGATAAAAGAGGGGCGAGCATCGAACCCGTGATCGCGGCCAGCGCCTATGAGACTGGAATGATCGTGGTGGACTGCTTTAACTCCGCTCCCGGGGAGAACATTGGGGCGAAGCCCGCCCATCTGCTCCTGACGCGGCGGTATTGCGAAATGCATCCTGCATTGATCCTCAACTATTTATCTTCGCATCCCGCTCTGCCTTTCGAAGACAGCCTGATCATCGTCGCCGGTCATTATAACGTCGGTCAGCTTTATGATTTTGCCGCCGCGGGCAACGAGCTGGCCTGGCATATCCGCAACAGCAAGGACTCGCTCGTCCACACCGTGGCCCAGCTCGCCAGCAGCAAGAGCGGCAGGCTCTACTTTCCTTTTCTGGATAATTTAGTCAAGGGGAAGCTCACGACGGAAGATATCGATAAGGTCAAGGACGACGACCTCAACTACTACCGGCTGCTTGTCAGGACCCGCCTGGACTACGCCGCCCGCGTTCTCCCCCCCCTGCGGGATACGCCAATGGAAATGAATGCTTTGACGGCTATGCTGGAAAAAAAGGGCAAGCAGGTCTTCGTAACCGAGATCAATGCCCTGCATACCGTGGACAACCCGGCCATCCGGTTCAAGATCCTGGACCCGCTGACGCCGGAAGAGCTTTACTATCTGGTAGTCCTCAGCGAAGACGAGATCTATACCTCGAGCTATCTGGGCGTATACGACCGTATTTTCCAGAAAATGAGGACGCCCAGTGGGGACAGCCTGCTCCTGCAGGTGCATGGCGACTATTTCCGGAAGTTCATAAAAATGGCCGCGGCCTACAACAAGCTGGAGCGCTTTCTCGGGACGATGGACAAGCAGAATGCCGGCACCGTCATGAAATCCTTTGTGATCCACCTGGAGAACGCGGATGAGGAAGAGGCCGTGGACGTTGCCGACTCCTATAGCAGCATCGTGGAGAAAAGCCCCGCTCTCGCCCGTTTTATCCTGGACGAGGTGAAATGGAACTATGACAAGAACGTGGCCACCGGCAACAAAAAAGGGATCATCATCTACAATTTGCTGCAGACCCTCTTCGAGTCCGCCGATACCAGCAAAAAGATCGATCTCTCCGCCCGCCTGGGCATACCGCCCATTTATACCGTCGACCATCAATCGCTCACCGACGACAGCGGCCGTGTCATCGAGCAGGTATTCTTCTATGGCGACAAGGACAAGGACGGGCAGAACTCCTATACCGATTTCATGTCCCTGTTCCGGCCCAAGCCAAAGACAAAGGCGGACTGGAAGATCATGGAGAACCCGCAATGGACGACCATCACCTCCACCCATGGCAGGCCGGTCATTATTTTCGCCAACAAGCCCCTGCTGGGCGAAGACGACCCTGACGCCAAAGCGCAAAAGGCATTGGACGACTATCTCTATGATAACCACCTGAAGCCCACGATAGTCATCCACCGTGGGCATAGCTATCACGTCAAGTATACTATCGAGCAGATGCCGGCGACGGCGCGTATTGTGGTCCTGGGGTCCTGCGGCGGCTACAACAACCTCAGCGAGGTGCTGAAGATCAGCGAGGACGCCCATATCATCTCCAGCAAGCAGGTGGGCACCAAGACGGTGAACGAACCCATCCTGCGGGCCATCAACAACACCCTGCTGGCCGGTAAGGACATCGAATGGCTGCCCATGTGGCGGGAGCTCGAAGCCAGCTTCCAGCATGATCCCGCAGCCCGGGAAAAGTTCGACGACTATATCCCCCCGTACAAGAACCTTGGCGCCATCTTTATCAAGGCCTATCGCAAGGCCATGGACGATGGGGAATAGTTCGTAACTTTACATGCGGAACACGGTTTCGCCGAAAGAGCCGTAAGGTCAACCACCATGCCCGAGAGTAAGAAAAAGAAGGTTTTCGAGTTCAGTTTATTAGGTCGCGTTTTTCATTACGCCGCGCCCTATAAGAACAGAGTATATGGCTCTATCGCCCTGAGTATCCTGCTTGCTGTTTTAGCCCCCTTGCGCCCCTTCCTCATCCAGCTCACGATGAACGAATACATCCGCCCTGGTCTTGCCCGGGGGCTGTCGTTAAAAGAACGGATGGAATCACTCATCATCTGGGTTACCGTCGTTCAGGTCGTCCTGCTGCTGATAGAAACGGTTGCGCGCTTCTACTTCTCCTTTATCACCGCCTGGCTTGGCCAGACCGTCGTCAGGGACCTGCGGGTCGACGTCTACAAAAAAGTGCTCGGCCTGAACCTTTCCCAATTCGACAAGACGCCCATAGGAACGCTGACCACCCGGACGATCAACGACAGCGAAGCCATCAACGATATCTTCTCCGACGGGCTCATCCCCCTCCTGGCGGACCTGCTGTCCATCGTGTCCATCCTGTTGTTCATGTTCGTTACGGACTGGCGGCTGACCCTTGTCTGTGTCGCGCCTTTTCCTTTTCTGATGGTTGCCACCTGGATGTTCAAGGAGTCCGTGAACAGATCCTTTATCCGCGTCCGGAATGCCGTAGCGGCCCTGAATGCCTTCGTGCAGGAGCATATTACGGGTATGCAGATCGTGCAGGCCTTTGCCGCCGAAAAGCGCGAAGCCGCCAAATTCAACAAGATCAACCGCGAGCACCGCAACGCCAATATCAATGCCATCTTCGCCTATTCCGTTTTCTTCCCTATAGTGGAGATCATCCTGGCGCTGTCTACAGGCCTGCTGGTCTGGTGGGGCGCCACCCGGGTGATGCACGTGCCTGTGGCGGAGGCCCGTGACCTCAGCGGCAAGATCGTTTCCTTCTTCCTCTACCTCAACCTCCTGTTCCGCCCGCTGAGGGTGATGGCCGACAAGTTCAATGTCCTGCAGATGGGGATGGTCGCCAGCGAAAGGGTCTTCCGGGTGCTGGATAACGACGACGTCCTCACGACCGAGGGCAGCTATTCCCCCGTCCGCGTAAAAGGGAAGGTAGAGTTCGACAAGGTCAATTTTGCCTATACGGGCGACCGCTATGTGCTCAAGAATATTTCGTTCACCATGCAGCCCGGCCAGACAGTCGCCATCGTAGGGCATACCGGCAGCGGCAAGAGCTCCATCGTCAGCCTGCTGAACCGGCTCTACCAAATCCAGGAAGGCCGGATCCTGGTGGATGATGTGAGCATCGAAGACTACCGGCTCGATGCGCTGCGCAAGAGCATCGGGGTGGTCCTGCAGGACGTATTCCTTTTCTCCGGCTCCGTGGTGGACAATATCACCCTGCGTAATGATGCCATACCCATGGAAAAGGTCGTCGAAGCCGCCAAGCTTATCGGCATGCATGACTTCATCATGCGCCTTCCGGGCGGATATCATTATAACGTCATGGAAAGAGGCAGCTCCCTTTCGCTGGGCCAGCGGCAGCTGCTGTCCTTTATCCGCGCCCTGCTATATGATCCTTCCATCCTGATCCTGGACGAGGCCACCTCCTCCGTGGATACGGAATCCGAGCAGCTGATCCAGGAAGCCATCGACAAGCTCATCTCCGGCCGCAGCTCCATCATCATCGCCCACCGCCTCAGCACCATCCGGAAGGCCAACCAGATCATCGTCCTCGATAAGGGGGAGATCAGGGAGATCGGGACGCATGAAGAGCTGATGGGGATCGGGGGTTTTTATAGCAAGCTGCATGAGATGCAGTTCAGCAAGCAGGGAGCGGCTGAACGTAAGGTGTCTTAAAAAATTCTTCTTTCCCGTAAAACCAGACTCCCGAAACTTTCGTAATTATATTCCCCTCTACTCTCCTCTAACCGCTCCATTGATTCACTCCGAGTGCTTTACCTCCTCTTTTGTTGCCATCGCAGGTTAAACTGACCAATATGAATAAATTGCTCATTTTAGCAGTAGGCTCTCTATTGCTGAACACGACCCTTTTTGCCCAGGACTCGTCGCTGGTGTTGAAGCTGAAGCACGAGCCCAAATGGACGGCGACCCTTCATTCGGGCTATGCCGTAGCGCTGGGATCTACCTTCCAGTTCTATCCGGACAATATCACCAATATCGCGGTCAGCATGCCGGCGAATGGGACGCCGTCCAAAGACGTGACCTACCGTGCGCAGACAAGGGGTTTAGGCGAAGGTTTCCGCTTTGGCGGCGGACTCTCCTACGTTCTCAATGACTTCCTTAACGTAGGCGTCGATCTCGACTATTTTCAGAGCTCCATCAGCAGGACGAGGGATTCGAGCATGCAGCAAACCACGGTAATGACCGGCGGCGGTATTGCTACCAACAGCTTTCGGCAGGCCAATACTATTTCCTATTCGGCGCGGTTGCTCACCATAGCGCCCAATATTACCTTCAAGGCCATTAGCCGGCCGAAGTTCTTTATTTATAACAAGATAGGTGCAATCCTCGTCCTGCACCCCAATGCGATACAGCACGACAAGGAGACGGATGCCTATAGCCAGGAGTGGCAGGGCTATGTTAAGGATTCTTCCGCTACTTCCGGCAGCAGATATGACTGGGGGATCAAGGGTCCGGCCTGGGGTTTTATGGGGGCTATCGGGGCGCAGGTAAAATTGACCGAAAGGATCAGGGCCTTTACGGAACTGCAGTTCACGCATGTGCTTTATGTGATCAAGAACCGGGTGACTACCAATTACGATGTCGACGGTAAGGAAATGGTGAATACACTTCCGCTGAGCGAGCGCCAGATCGATTTTCAAAAAGTGGTGAACAATAATCTGTATGGGAGCGATCCGAATGCACCTACTGTAACGGTTACGCAGCGCTTTCCGCTGACCTATGTCGGGCTGCAATTCGGCCTGGCCTACAGATTTTAGAACGAACCTCGATAATACAACGGCATGAACGATCCACGCTCTCTGATCACCTTTGCAACGCTACACTACCGCCGGTGGATGGCGGGCTATATGGTGCGGTTTGCGATATTGACCCTCGTTTGTGGCGTGCTGTCACTGCTGCAGCGGGAACTCCCCTGGCGACCCCTGGCCGGCGGCTTGCAGGCGCTCGTCTTTCTGCTGCTCGGTTTGGGCCATCTGCGCTATATCGGGCGCCGGGAGCCGGAACAGGCACCGGCCTTTTCTCCGGCCGCCTGGATGTCCACCTTGCTGGTGACGCTGGAGATATTGCTCTTGCTGACGCTGCTCTACGGTTTCCTCCCTGCTGGCAGGCTCTCCATGGCGATAGCCAGCGGGTGCATGTTCCTCTTTCCTTTTACCGTGGCGAATGCCTGGCTGGTGTGGGGCTCCATTCCGGAAAAGCGCTTTCTTGTCTGGTTCATTCCGCGGCAATGGGGAAATTTCGTTTTGCCGCAGGGGAAGCCGTTGTCCGTTAAGCTCAAGGTCCGGGTCCGGTATTTCGATCCCTTTGAAGAGCTTATTCAGCTCGATGTGGCCGACAGGATACATGTAGGAAGGCTCTTCGCTTATATCGCGGGCGAAAGTAAAAAGGTCGGAATGAGGGCGATAGAGATGGAAGACGAAAACCATGAAAGCTATGGCTGGCAATTTTACTACCGCCGTTTAGGCGCTGGCAAATATCTCGATCCCCAGTGGACCCTCCGCGAGAGTAAGGTCGGCAAGCGCGGCGTGATCGTCGTGCGGCGGATAAGAAGGGAAATGGAGACCAACATTAATAACCAATCTGGGGTCAAATGAAAGCGGAAAACGTTGAAGAAAGAAGAAAATTATTTAAGCGATTTGCCCTGATCTACCTCGGGTCGCTGGCCTTGCTTGTGCTGGCCTTTCTTTCGTTGCCGGGCTGGAGCGATTCCCACGCGGAGGATCCCGCACCTGTGAAAGTCCATGACAACACCGTGCAGGAGGCCCTGAAGGCTCAGCTGGATTCTGCCCGGCAGCAGGTGCAGCAGCTCCGTCAGGCGCTGTTGAAAAAAGACAGCCTGGTAGGGATATTGGCTGCCCAGACTGCCCAGGATCCCGCACTCGTCGCTTATGATAAGAAGTCGACCGGCAGGACACAAAGCGTGGATCAACAGGAGCTGAGGCTGCTAAAAGAGGAGAATACCGGGCTGCAACAGCGGTTTGACGAGCAGACCAATACGGGCGCCGCGCTCAGGGAGCAGGTGACCAATCTGCAGCATGCCAATGAGCTGCTCCGCACCCGGATAGCCGGAGCCGACAGGCGGAATTCACCGCAGGACGCTACAAAGGCAATCGCCGGCGCTACAGAGGCCATCCCGGATGGCGAGGCCGGCTCCACATCCCCTGAAAATGCCTCCGCGGAACACCGGGTGGCCGTGCTGGACGCCGAGCTGCGGCTGGCCGAAGTGAACTGCGACCTCTCCCGTGCAGATGCCCGGCAGATCGTCTACAATGCCAAACAGCGGGAGGGATTGCTTTCAGCCGCGCTGACCATCCTGAATCAGCTGATGCTTTCGCCGGATGCGGAGATCCAAAAAAAGGCCCGCCAAAAAATGACGGAGCTGCGGAGTATTGTGTCTACGGTACACGACTGATATTGATCTTCAACTAGTTAAACCCTGCGTAGAGTGGTAAAATGGTCGTTTTCCCTTGTGAAAACGACCTTGCCATACCCCGGCTTTTTTTTAATGTTATTTTCATATTCTGACCCTCCCCCCGTATCTTTGCGGCAAATTTCAGGACGGTATGGCGTTAAGATGCTTCAAATCTTTATTGGTCGCGGCTTTCAGCTTATGTGGGTTGTTTTTTTTTAATGTGTCCATGGCGCAGGATGCTCCTGCTGCTACCGGCGAGACCGGCAAGACGGAAGCCCCGAAGCTAAACCCTTCCAAGATCATCCTGGAGCACGTCGCCGACGCTCACGAATTCCACTTTTTTACCTACCATAAGAAGCCAGTCTCCATACCGCTACCGGTGATCCTCTATTCCCGGGAGGACGGCTGGTTGGTATTCATGTCTTCCCGTTTCGAGCATGGGGAGAAGCTGGTCGGCCGCTACCGCCTGCTGAATGAGGATTATATCGGGGAGAAGAAGCTGGATGAGAAGATCTACAAGCCAGGCAGGATCTGGGCCGTCAACAAGGCCGGCGAGGTCGATCCTTCCGTGAAGGTCTATGACTTTTCTCTTGGCCGTAATGCGGTACAAGCCATCATCTCCGCTATACTGCTCATCTGGATAATGGTCGGCATTGCCGGTAAATATGCCAAGGGACAGGGAGTTAAAACGGCGCCTACGGGTTTTCAGGGTGCGGTAGAGCCCATTGTCGTTTTCGTTCGGGACGAGGTCGGCAAGAGCAACCTGGGTAGCCGCTACGAAAAATACATGCCTTTTCTGCTCACGATCTTTTTCTTCATCCTGATCAATAACCTGCTGGGGCTTATCCCCGGTACGGCCAATGTCACCGGCAATATCGCCTTCACCGCTGCGCTGGGCATCCTGTCGTTCATCGTCATCATGTTCAGCACGGGCAAGCATTACTGGGCGCACATCGTCAATCCCCCCGTTCCCGCGCCCATTAAAGTGATCATGTGGCCCGTGGAGATCATGGGTGTATTCACCAAACCTTTCGCCCTGATCATCAGGCTTTTCGCCAATATGATCTCCGGCCATATCATTATCCTCAGCTTTATCATCCTGATCTTTATCTTCGGCGCGATGAACGTTGGATTGGGCTGGGGAACTTCTCCTTTCTTCGTCCTGCTTTCGATCTTCATTTACCTGATCGAAGTACTGGTCGCCTTCATACAAGCTTTTATCTTCGCCAACCTGACAGCCGTATTCATCGCCCAGGCCTTCGAAGGAGGTCATGAGGATGAACATGGGCATCAGGAAGAAGCCGTTATTGCATAACGGCCCGGCGCAAAAACATAATTCAAGTCTTTTTTAATTATAAAACCAAATAAGATGACGTTGATGACCACTTTGTTGGACGTAGTACAGCCCGGTTACGGTGCATTGGGCGCAGGCCTCGCCGCCATCGGTGCCGGTATCGGCATCGGCCAGATCGGTAAAGGCGCCGTAGACGCCATTGCCCGCCAGCCAGAAGCTTCGAACGACATTCGTGCTAACATGATCCTGGCTGCGGCCCTGGTAGAAGGTGTTGCCCTTCTGGCTGCCGTTGCGGGTCTGCTTGCTGTATTCCAGAAGTAAGGCACGTAAAAGAACGTACTGCATCCGACGCACAGGGCCGAAGATGCAGTATTTTACTCTAAAACACACACACCCGATATATGGATTTATTAACTCCCGACTTAGGCTTATTCATTTGGAACTTCATTATTTTCCTGCTGCTCCTCATCATTTTGGGTAAGCTGGCCTGGAAACCGATCCTGAAGTCCCTGAGTGAACGAGAAAAAGGCATCAGCGATTCCCTGGCCTCCGCCGAGAAGATCAAGGTCGAGATGGCTCAGATGAAATCGGAGAACGAAGCGCTCCTGGCCAAGGCCCGCGAAGAAAGGGCCCAGATGCTTAAGGAAGCCCGGGAGACCAAGGACAAGATGATCAACGAAGCCAAGGAGCTGGCGAAAGAAGAAGCCAGCCGGATCATCACCGATGCCCGCGCTGCGATCGAAACGCAGAAGATGGCGGCGCTCACCGAGGTCAAGAACGAAGTGGGCAACCTGGTAGTGGAAGTGGCGGAGAAGATCCTGCGCCGCGAGCTGGCCAACAAGGCCGAACAGGAGAGCTATATCCGCACATTGTCCAACGAAGTGAAACTGAACTAACCTATGATGCCTAATCCCCGATTAGCGGCGCGCTATGCCAAGTCCATCTTAGACCTTGCCATCGAAAGAGGCGAGGTGGAGAGCGTCCACAATGACATGCTCTTCCTGCAGGCCGCCTGCCGTGGCAGCAAGGAGTTCGTGAATTTCCTGCGCAGCCCGGTGATAAAGCCGGATAAGAAAGAGAAGATCCTGAACGCCATTACGGCCGGAAAGATCTCCCCGCTAACGACGGCCTTCACGAAGCTGCTGCTGCGCAAAGAGCGCGAAGGCCATCTGCCGGAGATCGCCAACGCCTTTGTCGAACAGTATAAGACGTACAAGGGCATTCAGACCGTAAAGCTCACCACGGCCGTACCCATAGGCGAAGACATAAAGCAGGCCATCCTGGACAAGGTCCGAAATGGCCATGACGGGCAGCACATAGAGCTGGATACCCAGGTGAGAGAAGAGCTCATCGGCGGCTTTATCCTGGAGATCGGCGACCGGATGCTAGACAGCAGCGTCGCGCATGAGCTCAATGAAATAAGGAAGCAGTTCCAGAACAACGATTTTATTTACAAGATCAGGTAGAACAACTAACAAACAAACTTCAAACAGAATACAATTATGCCAGACATCAAACCGGATGAAATTTCAGCGATATTGCGTCAGCAGCTGAGCAATTCCAATGTTTCCTCGGAGCTGGAAGAAGTGGGCACCGTTCTGCAGGTAGGAGATGGTATCGCCCGTGTATACGGCCTCAGCAATGTCGGCAGCGGGGAGCTCGTAGAATTTGAAAATGGCGTCAGGGCCATCGCCCTCAACCTGGAAGAAGACAATGTGGGTGTGGTATTGATGGGTGAGAGCGGAGACATCAAAGAAGGCGCAACAGTCCGTCGCACCGGTCAAATCGCTTCTATTAAAGTCGGCGAAGGCATGCTCGGCCGGGTAGTCAATACGCTTGGCGAGCCCATCGATGGGAAAGGTCCCATCACCGGCGAAAGATATGAGATGCCGCTGGAGCGCAAGGCCCCGGGCGTTATCTACCGCGAGCCCGTAAAGGAGCCGCTGCAAACCGGGATCAAAGCCATCGACGCCATGATCCCCATCGGCCGTGGCCAGCGTGAGCTCATCATCGGCGACCGCCAGACCGGCAAGACGGCTATCGCCATCGACACCATCATCAACCAAAAGGAATTCTATAAGGCCGGAAAGCCGGTGTTCTGTATCTATGTCGCCATCGGTCAGAAAGCCTCCACTGTCGCAGGCGTCATGAAGACCCTCGCCGACAACGGTGCGCTCGAATATTCGGTGATCGTAACCTCCAGCGCTTCCGATCCCGCGCCGCTGCAGTTCTATGCTCCCTTTGCCGGCGCCGCTATCGGTGAGTTCTTCCGCGACACCGGAAGGCCCGCGCTCATCATCTATGATGACCTTAGCAAGCAGGCCGTAGCCTACCGCGAAGTATCCCTGCTGCTCCGCCGCCCGCCCGGCCGCGAAGCCTATCCCGGAGACGTATTCTATCTCCATAGCCGCCTGTTGGAACGCGCGGCGAAGATCATCGCCGACGACGGTGTGGCCAGGAATATGAATGACCTGCCCGAATCCATTCGCCATCTCGTTAAAGGCGGCGGCTCGCTGACGGCCCTCCCCATCATCGAGACCCAGGCCGGTGACGTATCCGCCTATATTCCTACCAACGTGATCTCCATCACCGATGGACAGATCTTCCTGGAAGGCAATCTCTTCAACTCCGGTATCCGTCCCGCCATCAACGTGGGGATCTCCGTAAGCCGTGTAGGCGGTAACGCACAGATCAAATCGATGAAGAAGGTGGCAGGTACCCTCAAGCTGGATCAGGCCCTCTACCGGGAGCTGGAAGCGTTCTCCAAATTTGGCGGCGATCTGGATGCAGCGACTAAATTGGTGATCGATAAAGGATCCCGTAACGTGGAGATCCTCAAACAGCCGCAGTACTCGCCAATGTCCGTGGAGAAACAGGTAGCTATCATCTATCTGGGTACCCAGGGCCTGCTTCGTCAGGTAAAAGTCAGCAAGGTGCGGGAATTTGAAGACCACTTCCTGTTGGAGATGGATAACAAGCTCCCCGATGTGCTGGCCGAATTCAAAAAAGGAAACCTGCCGGATGACGGCGTCAAGAAAATGGTTGAGCTGGCCAATGGGCTCATCCCACAATATAAGTAAACAAGCTTTGTATAGAGGGCCCCTCCGATAGGAGGGGCCCTTCTTCTTTAGAAAAAATAGGTACAAACACTTGCAGAATTAAAAACTTTTGGCAATCTTTACAACGTCATCACAGACAACCCCTCCAAGCTCCCGAAAAACACTCCTTTTACTTTTTATTTCCAATCCTTTTCTTCGAGACAACAAATGACCGGGCTTTTATCGCCAGGGGATCCGTACCAACTGACCGACTCCTCTTTCGCGGTTTATCCCGTATTCATCTGATTATCATAGTAGCATCGCTAATCCTCGGGCCAAGGCCAGGAAGGATGGGATAGCTGTCCAACATATTATCTACCAAGAGTTTAGTTTTAAAGGGTACGATCAACAACCGCCGGGCTTTTCTAAGCCTGGCTTTTTTTGTGTTGTGCTACGCGTAAATATATTTATATTTTAGTTTGATTTATAAAATAAACTACTTTACCTTAGCCTAAACTTATCGGAAATGGCACGAGGCACAGCCGACTGCATGACACCTATAAAAAATAATTGAATCGTCATGAAAACACCTGCTTTATTCATCACCTTCTTCCTTCTGACCGGCTGGCTCCGGGCTCAGACGCCGATCTCCGGCACCATCAAAGACGGGAAAGGCCATCCTGTCCGGGGCGCCAGCATCACCGTTAAAGACTCTTATGACGGCGCCACTGCCGACTCCCTGGGAAACTTCCACTTCCAATCCGCCGATAAGGGCAGCTTCACCCTCTTGATCACTAATATTGGCTATAACACCGTAGAAGAGCCCGTGGCCCTGAACGGGACGCCGGTCACCCTTCACATCGTCCTCAAAGAGCAGCTCAGCGAGCTGAAGGCCGTGACGATCACCGCAGGCTCCTTTACGGCAGGGGATGCCAAAAGAGG
>JAMFRX010000028.1 GCA_026224995.1 Puia dinghuensis | reverse complement strand
CCCTGGTTCTACGACAAAGCTCTGTGGATAAAATATCTCGACTCGATGGCCGACAACCGGCTCAATACCCTCTATCTCTGGAGCGGCCATCCCTTTGCCTCGCTAGTCCGCCTGCCCGACTACCCTTATGCCGTAGAGGTCGACGACACCACCTTTCGAAAGAATGAAGAGACCTTCCGCTGGCTCACCACCGAAGCGGATAAAAGAGGCATCTGGGTCATACAGCTCTTCTACAATATCATCGTGTCCAAACCCTTTGCCGAACATAATCATCTCAAGACCCAGGACCGCAACCGGCATATCATCCCGATCATCGCCGACTATACCCGGAAGTCCATCGCCGCCTTCGTGGAGAAATATCCAAACGTAGGGCTGATGTTCACGCTGGGCGAAGCAATGGAAGGCGTTGGCCAGGACGATATCGACTGGCTGACAAAGACCATTATCCCCGGCGTCAAAGATGGACTAAGGGCCTTACATCGAACCGACGAGCCGCCGCTGGTCCTCCGTGCACATGATACCGACGGCCCCGCCGATATGGCGGCGGCACTACCGCTTTATAAGAACCTTTATGTGGAGGCCAAATACAATGGCGAAGCGCTGACGACCTATACTCCCCATGGCCCCTGGGCCGAGCTCCATCGGAAGCTCAGCAGCATCAGCAAAGGGCTTATCGAGAATGTCCACATTATGGCTAACCTCGAACCCTTCCGTTATGGCTCGCCGGATTTCATTCAACGCTGCGTGCAGGCTATGCATACGGTTTATCACGCCAACAGCCTCCATCTCTACCCGCAGGCTTCCTACTGGGACTGGCCTTACTCCGCCGATAATACCGATCCCCGGCTTAACGAAATGGATCGCGACTGGATCTGGTACAAGGCCTGGGCCCGCTATGCCTGGAATGCCGACCGTCCCCGTGACCAGGAGAAGGCATATTGGTCTGAACAGTTCGCCCAGAAATATGGCTGCGACACCGCCGCCGGCCGTGCCATTCTCGAAGCCTACGAACAGTCGGGAGAGATCGCCCCTAAATTGTTACGCCGTTTCGGCATCACCGACGGCAACCGCCAGACCCTCTCGCTTGGCATGTTCATGCCCCAGTTCACCGACCCAGAACGCTACGGGCTTTTCACGCTATTGTATGAATCCGAAGGTCCTCCGGGTGAAATGCTCAGCCAGTATGCGGAAAGGGAATGGAAGCATCTGCCGCACGAAGGGGAAACACCCATGGACGTTATCACCACTACGGAAGAAGAAGGCCGCCTGGCGGTAGAGGCCATCGAACGGGCCAAACCCCATGTCACAGCGAACCGCGCCGAGTTCGATCGGCTAAGCAACGACATGTATTGCTATCAGGCGCTCGCCGGCTTCTACGACTACAAGGCCAAAGCGGCGCTCTCCGTTTTGAGATATAGCTATTCCAACGAGCTGCCCGATCTTAAAAAAGCGCTTCTTCTCCTACAGGGCAGCGTAGACGGGTTCCACCGGCTTACCGACCTGGCCACCCCCGCCTACCGCTATGCCAACAGCATGCAGACCCAGCAGCGGAAGATCCCTATTCGCGGCGCCGGCGGCAAGTTCATCACCTGGAAGGAAATGCTGCCGCTCTATGAAGAGGAGCTGCACCACTTCCGCACGCATCTGGATTCCCTCGGCGCCAGCAGCGCTCACCCGGCTGGCCAGGAGGGCTTCCCTTCCCTGCAACCCGCTACCGTACGGACCGATGCCCAGGCTTACTATACCCTGGATAGCGGGGTGCACCCTTTTGCCGATACATCCCTGATCATCAGCGCCGTCGCCAGTCCCCTGCACGGCCTCAACGCTATAGCCCTTTCCGCCGCCGACCAGCGTCGTACCGGCACAACAATACATTTCACTTGTACGGAACCCGTAGATTTGCTTGTCGGCTTCTTCGATCAGAAGGCTTCTGCCTTCCTGTCGCCGCCGCAGCTGGAGACCGATGCCAGCGCTAACGACTACGGTCAGGCCGAACCACGTATCGCCAACGCCCTTATCCTCGCCGGCATGCCTGCCGTGAATGTCCACGCCTGGTCTTTCAAGCCTGGTGAGCATACGCTGGAGCTCGGCAAAGGCCTCTGCCTGGTCCTCGGTTTCGTAAAGCCGCTGGAGAAAGGTAAGACCTATGATGCCGGACTCAATGAGCCTGGCAGGAAAAACCTCGACTGGCTTTTTGAATAATGTCGCATGAATAAAAATCTTTTAT
>JAMFRX010000002.1 GCA_026224995.1 Puia dinghuensis | reverse complement strand
GTTTATCATTTTCAAGAAAGTTGCCAAATACCTGCTTTAACAAAAGGCGGCACAGATTTAAAGTAACCCTTTCGAACTCATCGACAACCAATTGCTGCCGGAGATAATTAGGTGATCAAGTAACGTTTTATCGATTAGCGCAAGGGCATCACTGACTTTTTTTTGTAAGGCTTATATCTGCATCACTGGGTATGAGGTTACCAGAAGGATGATTGTGAGCAATTATTACAAAGAATTGTACGACACGGGCGGTGAGGCGGCCCTGCAGGAAGTCAGCCGGAGCAAACCTATCCTCAAGAACCGGGTGGATCCAGCCATTGAAGCCGCTGTTGTAAAAATGGCCAGGATGCCGGTAATGTTTCCCAGATAGCCCATGAAACGGGCTTAAGCAATCCCTCCTATTTTGGCAAGTGCTTTTAAAAAAAAGCGATATGGCCAGTCCCCGACCGAGTACCTGGCCGTCAAAATGGGGTGACGAGAATTACTCCTCTATGCTTGTCCCTGCCTTTCTTATTCAGCTCGCAATAACTTGACCGGATTGGCGCGCACGGCTTCCCAGACTTTGATGCCGGAGGTGACCGCGGCGATGAGGAACAGTACGATCACCGCCCATAGCAGGGAGTCGAGGCCGACGCCCGAGTTGAACTTGAAGATCATGTTGATCAGCGTTCGGGTCAGCGCCAGCCCGGCGAGGCTACCCAGCAGGGCGGAAACGGCGAGTATGAGAACATAGCTTTTATTGATCAGGACCAGGATATGCCGCGGACTGGCGCCCACTACTTTCCGTAAGGCGATCTCCTTCATCTTCTTCATCGTGGTGAGTGAGATCAGTGCAAACAGCCCGGAAGCGGTGAGCAGGATGCTCACGATGCCAAACCACCCGAAAATGGTGGCAGTGCTTGCGTTTATCTCATAGGCCTGTTCTTTCACCTGGTTTTGATAAAAGGCGTTGAAGGGCTTTAGTGGAAATAAGGACTTCCAGGCCGAACGCACCTTTTCATGCACGGCTGCCAGGTCCTTTGGCCGGGCGCTGATCAACAGGTAATGAAACCGGCTTTCTCTGCCCAGGCGGATGGCGATGGGCGGGGTAGGTTCGAAGAGGGTGGCGGCGTGGAAGTCCTTCAATACGCCGGTGACGGTGAGTTGGGCGCTATCAATCTGCATCTGTTTGCCGAGGGCCGTGGAAGCGCTCCAACCGTAAAGGGCCGCTGTCTTTTCCGTGATGAGCAGGGCGTTATCGTAATCTGCGTCCATCCCTTTGTCGAAACCGCGGCCAGCCGTCAGTTTCAGGCCCATGACGTCCAGATAGTCCCGCCCCACTTCCAGGAAATCTACCTCTTTTTTAAAACCCTCGGATTCCGCTACCAATTGCTTGTAGTCGAAACTTAGGTGGTTGCGGGAGCCGGCCAGACCCGTTATCCCCTGCATCGTCGCTAACTTGTTCTTCATGGCGATATAGGACGTGCTATCGGGGAGGATAAGCGCCATATTGCTTTCGATGTTGTATCCATAGTCAAAGTCCCGCTGGAAGGCCGAATTCCGGGTAAACGCGATGGCCGCCGTCACCGTGATGATAGCGACGGACAGCTGCAAACCCAACATCAGCCGGGAGAAGAGGTTGCTGCCGCCGAACTTTACCGTGCCCCGGAAGATCGACATAGGATTGAAACGGCTGAGATAAAAAGCGGGATAGAAACCGGCCAGTAAGGTGGACCCCAGCCAGATCGCGAAGACGAAGAGCAAGAGGGTCCGGTCATGCAGGTAGTCCGCCTCCACCTGTACACCCGGGAACATGCTGTTAAAGACAGGCAGCCACCAGTTGTTTAAGAGCGTCGAGAGCAGGATGGCAGCGAGGACGATCAGACTGCATTCCGCGAGCAGTCGGATCATCAATTGCCGATAGGTGCTGCCCATTACTTTTCGCATCCCGATCTCTTTCAACCTTATCCCGGCATGCGACACTGTCGTATTGGAGAAGTTCAGGCAACAGGAAAGGAAGATGAGAAAGGCCAGCATAAACCCCGCGTAGGCGGCGGCATCATCGGGCCGGGGGTAGAGATAGTTGTTGCCGATGATATTCGACAAGGAGGCGGCTTGCCTCATGCTAACCAATCGGACGCCTCCGACCTTCCAGTCCTCCCTGGCCTTGTTTTGTACGGGTTGCCAGGCCATCATGCCTTTTACCACGGCGGGAACGGCCGAGGGATCGGGAATATAAAAAAAGGCAGCATCCGCAAAAGTGCTCCAGTCTTCCGGACCAATCGGTCGCCCATTGCTGTTCAGCAGGTTGTCGAAGGGCGTCAGCATCCCAAACTTAAGAGTCGAGTTCATGGGCGGGTTTTGGAGCACCCCACGCACCGTTAGGATACGGGCATAGGTCTCGCCCGCATAGAAGGTGAGTGTCTTCCCGATGGGATCCTGGCTGCCAAAATATTTCTTTGCCGTCTTCTGCGTGAGAAGGACGGTATTGGGATCGGTCAGCGCGTTGTTACCTTCCACCAGCGGGAAATGGAACAGTTGGACGAAATCGGGATCGACAAAATGCACCTGTTCCGAGAAGGTCTCGCTCGTGTCCTGCCGAATAGTGACATCCCTGCCTTTATAGCGCGTGGCGGCCTTTATCGCGGGGAACTGTTGCCGGGCCGGCAGTACGGCGGCCATGGGGAAGACCCCTTTCAACCCTTCACCATCCTTTTTATAAGTCAGCGCCCGATATACCTGGTCCTGGTGGGGCTGGAAATTGTCGAAGCTGAATGCATACCGATACATTTGGTAACCCCATACCATCGATGCGATGCCGATGGCCATGCCGATGATGTTGATGAAGGTGTAGCTCTTGTATCGCCGAAGGTTCCGATAGATGATCTTGAAGTAGTTTGTAAACATGGCGGCCAGTTTTTTTAGATGGGATCAATTTTGGGCCCGAAATAGATGAAATTGATTTGCAAGCACTTGGTGAACGGCAGGAAGAGGGGGTTGACTCATTTGTGATACAGGGGCTGTCCGGTTCCGATACAGGATATGCGGGCGTATTTGATAGAGGCTTTTGGCGACGGGTGACGAAAAATTACCAGCAAATGAAGTACTTATTTTCAATGGTGCTCCTTTTTGGAATGGGAGCAGTGGGTACCGGAGGCTTTTTAACTTGATCAACTTGTATATTCCCATCTGCGACACCTGGATGATTGTTAATAATGCAATTACGCCGGAACCGATTTCTTGTTACTAATCCGTCACTAATTGCCCTGAAACCCGCATCCAATACGGGAAAGTATATTTTGTATTGGGAAGTGACCGGTGCACGCGAAATGCACGATTGGCGAGCGTTATATTCTTGGACCTCTGATTATCAGGGGTTTTCTTTTGCTTTCTTTTGCCTTTATTAGCCAAAAACTTCTTACTAATCCGGGCACTACAGAGATTTTCAGGGGATCTTCAGGGTAGGAGCGGTGGAAAGTGATACGTTATGATACAGTATGATACGATAATATACGGTATGATACGGTAAATTTGTTTATCAGCTAAACGTAAAGTATAAATATGGAAGAGATATTTCGAGGGATGGTTTCGGTCTGCGAGTATCTTGAGAGATTCTCAATTACAAAACCCTTATTTGTGCCTGAATATTTAGCCGCTAAAGCCATAAATGAAATGATTGGCTCCACACAGAGATTTAATCATCAGCATGCATCCAAGGTTTGTGATATAGTTAATGAAGTGGAGAATGCTGAGCACTACGATGGGTCAGGTTGGTTTGACTATAAGATTCGGTTACGTAGGTGGCTTGAATTAAATGGCTTTACGATATAGAGTGAT
>JAMFRX010000187.1 GCA_026224995.1 Puia dinghuensis | reverse complement strand
ATTTTTATAACCCCCAGAAAGCCTGCGACTCCGTCCCGGTTCAGTTCACCATTGTCCCACCTGCATATACTACGTTCTACCTCAGTTTTGGCGATAACGCCATTGATTCCTCACAAAACGGATCGCCTTTCCACATGTACCGCGAGCCCAACCAATACGAGCCCATCCTCACTTTGACCGATGCCACCGGCTGTATCGTCAGTCTTGGCAGCAATTCCGGTCCTATCACCGTGCTGGGCGCTACCCCATTCTTTAGCCCTAGCGCCCAGGCCTTCTGCGACAGCAGCTCCGTGAATTTCAACGATTTTACATTCTCCAATGACGGCATTGCCAGCGAAATTTATAACTTCGGCGACGGATCGCCGACCGACGGTCTGACCCCCGGAACAGGGTCCTTCAACGTTACCCATTTCTACAATCAGGCCGGCAATTTCCCGGCCTCGCTTAAAGTAATTACCAACAGCGGCTGCACGGAGACCTATACCGATACCATAAAGGCCTATCAAACTCCTCATCCCGCCATTGCAACGACCGGCCCCCCATGTGCCGGACTTATTCAGTTCGACGGCAGCATCAATGCCACCCAGGTGGACAGTATTACCTGGCAATGGGACTTCGGCAACGGACAAACATCTTCGGTACAGAACCCGCTCGTCAGGATGGCAGCCGGTCAGTACACCGTCATCCTGAATGCGAGTGTACCACCTATCGGTTGCCACGATACCACGTCGAAGTCGATCGTCGTCAACCCAGTCCCCGTGATCTCCGGCCCACATGAGATCTCTACACCGCTCGGCATCCCGGTGACCATCCCCTTTACCTATAGCTCCAACATCGTCACCTATGATTGGACCCCAATTGCCAATCTCGATTGCGCCAACTGCGCGAACCCTGTAGCAACATTGCAGACAAACACTTCCTATATCGTCACCGTCACGGATGCCAACAGCTGCATGGCTTCGGATACCATACTCATCACTACCATTTGTAATGACAAGAATTATTTCCTGCCCAATACATTCACGCCAAACGGAGATGGGGTCAACGATTATTTTTATCCCCGGGGAACAAGCCTGTATAACATTCAATCCCTTACCATTTTCAATCGCTGGGGACAGATGGTCTTCCAGCGGCGCAATTTCCCGGCTAATGCGGAGAACATGGGTTGGGACGGAACATTCAATGGCCACCCCGCACCGGCGGACGCCTACGTTTATATCGCAGAAGTGATCTGTGACAATTCCCAGGTCATTGCCCTGCACGGCAATGTCACGTTGATACGATAGTAATTATGAAAAAACGCTGCTCACATTTTCTTCTCTCCCTGTTCCTGACGGCATCCGCCGCCAGCGCGCAGGATATTCATTTCTCCCAGTTCTATGAAACACCGCTACTTCGCAACCCTTCGCTCGCAGGCATCTTCACCGGAGATTATCGCGTTCAAACCGTGTTTCGCGATCAATGGAATAGCTTCACCAACGCCTACCGCACCGGCTCCGCCAGCGGGGAATACAAATGGCCTATTGGTAAAGGGAATGATTATCTCACCACGGCACTGGAAGTCCTCTTCGATAAGGCCGGTACCGCCGCTCTCGAAACAACAGAACTGCTCCCAGCCCTGAATTACCATAAATCCCTGAGCAACGATCGCCCGATGTACCTCTCTCTCGGCTTCATGGGCGGCCTCGTAGAAAAAACCATCGACCTCTCCAAAGTGACGACCAATAGCCAGTATAACGGTACTGCCTACGACCCGGCCCTGCCCAATGGCGAGACCATCCTCTCGCCTAATGTGCACTATCTCGACGGCAGCCTGGGTATCAGCTTCAATACTGCCTTCGGTCCAGACAATCAAAATACGATGTACGCCGGCTTCGCTTACCACCATCTCAACCGGCCCAAAAACTCCTTCTACGACAACCCCGTCGTGGAACTGGACCCCAAGATCGTATTCTCGGCCGGCGTGAAGTCCATCGTCAACGAGTATTCCTTTTTCACCATCCAGGCCGACTATTCCAAACAAGGCCCCTCACAGGAAACCATCGGCGGTATCCTCTATTCCTATAAGTTAGGCGAAGACCCCGACAACTATACCTATATCGTTAGCCTGGGCGGCTTCATCCGCTGGAAAGATGCGTTCATCCCCGTGGTCAAAGTGGAGATGAATTCCTTCGCCGTCGGTCTTAGCTACGATGTCAACACCTCCCAGCTGAATACCGTGAGCGACGCCCGCGGCGGCTTCGAACTGTCCATCTCCTACCTCGGCTTCCTCCACCGCGAAAGTGCGAAGTACCGCGTGCTGTGTCCGAAATTTTAAATTACCTTTGAAAACACAAAAAACAGACTATGCCCTCCACTAGCATCCAGCCAGGCCAACAGGCTCCCGACTTCACGCTTTACGACTCCGACAAACAAAAAGTGACCCTTAGCGACTACAAAGGCAAAAACGTACTGTTGCTCTTCTTCCCCCAGGCCTTCACCGGGACATGTACCAAAGAGCTCTGCAGCACCCGCGACAACATCGCCCTCTATAATGAAGCCAACGCCCAGGTCTTCGGCATCAGCGTCGATTCCATCTTTACCCTGGCTAAATACAAGGAAGATCAAAGCCTCAACTTCCCCCTGCTTAGCGATTTCAACAAAACGACCTCCGCCGAATATTCCTCCCTTTACGACACCTTCGTTTTCGACATGAAAGGCGTCTCCAAACGGTCGGCCTTCCTGATAGACAAACAAGGCATCGTGCGCTACGCGGAAGTCCTCGAAAGCGCTGGCGACCTGCCTGATTTTACCGCCATCCAAAAAGCGCTAAAAGAACTCAACTAGTTAATTTTCAATGTTTTAATATACGGCCGGCCAAAAACCGGCCCTATTTTTTGCTTTAATCTTCGCAGGTTATTTGTATCTTTGATCGTAATCAATTATTTTGGGATCACGTGCAAACGGATTCGACGTATGAGAATTTTTTACATTTTGTTATCCTTTATTCTACTGACATCCATCCAGGCCAAAAGCCAGGTCAGGGGTCCTATGCCAGATCAGGATCACAAAGTCGTAAAATTCTATCCCAACCCCGCCGTCTCCTACATCACCTTTGAGCTCGTCAAAGAAGCCAACAAGACCTTCACCTTGCAGATCTTTAGTTTCCTCGGCAGAAAAGTAAAAGACATCCCGGAGATCTCAGACCGGACTACCGTCCAGCTAATCGATCTTACGCGCGGCCTTTATACCTTCCAGCTGAAAGACGAGACCGGACGCGTCACAGACTCCGGAATTTTCCAGATAAATAAATAAAGGCCGTAGCTCCAGGAATAGTAGGGCACTACAAGACCTGTACGATCAGGAACTTGAGGTAATTCGTATTCTCCCAACCGGGAACAATAGGATGATCACTGGCCTGCGCCTGGAAAGTCACTTGCCGCAGCCTCCTGCGTGCATCCTTCGCCGCCAGATGGATGGTCTCCAAAAAGAGCTCCGGCTGCACCAGATTGGTGCAGGAGCTCGTGACAAGGAACCCCCCTTTTTTTACCAGCTTCATCCCACGTAAATTGATCTCCTTATAGCCTGCAACGGCCTTCTGTATCGTCTCCCGGCTCTTGGTGAATGCCGGAGGGTCAAGCATGACCACATCGTATTGACGCCCATCCTTACTCCACTGCTTGAGCGCATCGAAGGCATTCACCGCCTCATAACGGCATACACCCGAAAGCCCATTCAGCTCGGCATTACGCCTGGCCTGCGCCACCGCATTTTCCGAAATGTCCAGGCCCAGAACCGACTTCGCTCCATAAAAGCCGGCGTGCGTCTCGAAGCTGCCCGTATAGCAAAAAGCCCCCAGCACATCCGCCCCCTTGACAATATGCTGAATAGCACGGCGGTTATCATGCTGGTCAAGGAAATAGCCCGTTTTCTGACCATTCTCGACATCCACATACATTTGCAGCCCGTTCTCCCGGATGATGAGCTGGGTGTCGAAAGGCGCAGACAAGAAACCCTTTTGTTGGGGTAAACCCTCCAGTTCCCGCACAGGAACGTCGTTGCGCTCGTAGATGCCCTTAGGCTGGAAGATGCGCTGCAACGCATCGACGATCGCAGGCTTCCAGCGATCCATGCCCAAGGCAAGAGTCTGCAATACAAAATAGTCGGAGAATTTGTCGATAATAAGACCCGGCAGAAAATCGGCTTCGCCAAACACCAGCCGGCAGTTGTCTATATACCCTAGCTGCTGCCTGTATTTCCAGGCCTCCTGTAAGCGGTTATAAAAAAAGGCCTCGTCAATGACCTCATTACGGTCCCTGGTCAGCAACCGGACAGCGATCTGGGATTGCATATTGATGTAACCCCTGCCCATGAATTTCTTATCATGTGTCAGCACCTCAACGGTGGCCCCTCCGGCCGTGTCCCCTTCCACCTTTTCTACCTCATTTCCAAATACCCACGGGTGACCATTCTCAATCCTGCGGCTGATCTTTTTGTTGAGATAAACTTTTGTCATGGCCGCAAAGGTACATCTTCTGCCCTACCACACAAACGTCCCTACGGCATACCCATTCAAGGTCGTAGAAAAATTCTTCCCGTTGAACTGAATCGTAAAATTTGTAGGAGTAGCATTGTCGTTCAGCACGATCAGCACCTTCTTCCCCGCCGGTGTCACAAAAGCCACATTCTGCAAATTGCCGGTAATATTGGAGCTCACCCGAACGCTGCCGGGCCGCACGAACTTGCTGGCATGGGCAATGATATAGTAGGAGGTGTTCCGGCTAACCGCGGTCCCGTTGATGGTAAAAGCACCCTGACAGACCCCGCATCCACCTGTCGTATGCGGACCATAGTTGGCATCGGCTGCCATATTCCACTCCAGCACGTTGCGGCTCCAGTTGCGTGGTGCGCCCACGATAAGGTTTACCATAGCCCACTCCAGGTCGCTTTGGAAGTTACCCGGAGCGGCCACATACTGCTCCGTGAAATAGACGTTTTTCTGGGGATAGGCGTCATGCACCGTACTCAGGGCCGTGATATCGCCCGCATACAGATGAAACGCCGACCCATCTACATATTGCGCCGCATTGGCATCGGCTAAGATGGTCAAAGGATATTGCGGCACATCGCAGTTATGATCCCAAACGATGATCTTCGTCGTGATCCCCGCTACTCGGAAAGCAGGCCCGAGATAATCCCGGACAAACCTTTCTTCCGATGTATCCTGCATGACCATGCTGGGATTATTGTTGGCATTCAATGGTTCGTTCTGTGGAGTGATGGCATCGATGGGAATGCCGTTGGCCTTCATCACTTGAATATATCTCACAAAATACTGCGCGTACACAGAGTAGTACTGCGGCAGAAGGGAACCTGCGGCAGCGCTGTTGTTGTCCTTCATCCACGCCGGAGCCGACCAGGGGCAGCCCAGCAGCTTGATCGTAGGATTGATGGCCAGTATCTCCTTGAGCAAGGGCACTAAATAAGTTTTATCAT
>JAMFRX010000186.1 GCA_026224995.1 Puia dinghuensis | reverse complement strand
TCACTGCTCGACGACGAGCTGTGTCACCACCGAGGGCCTCAAGGAGTTGTATGCATTGGAAATGTTGCAGTCCCTTTCAGTGGAGGATATGGACAACGACGGCAACCTGGATATCGTAACCTCTTCCATGTCCCTGGACGAGGGCATGCACTATTGCAGGAACAACGGCAACGGGACGTTTACCGACCTTTCCGTGTCCTCCGGGCTAAGCGTCTTCACCGGAGGGCTCAACATCATGCAGACGGACTACAACAACGACGGGCTGAAGGATATCTTTGTCCTGCGCGGCGCCTGGAAAGGGCATTTCGGAAGGGAGCCCGTTTCCTTACTACGCAATAACGGCAACGGCACGTTCACGGATGTGACGCGGGAAAGCGGGCTGCTCAGCCTGCACCCGACGCAAACGGCCGTCTGGGCGGATTTCAACAATTACGGCTGGCTGGATGTGTTCGTAGGCGCAGAAAGTTCGGGGGCGGATGTCTTTCCGTGCGAGCTGTACCTGAACAACGGGGATGGCACGTTCACGGAATCGGCGGCACGGGCGGGCTGCAATATCGTGGATTTTGTAAAAGGCGTCGTAGCGGGCGATTACAATAACGATGGGCGGCCGGATATCTTTGTCTCGACGCTTACCGGCGAGAAACGATTGCTGCGAAACGACGGCGTGGTAAATGGCTGCGTACATTTTACCGATGTGGCCGCGCAAGCTGGCTTAAAGGCCAATAAGATGCCCTCCTTCGCCACCTGGTTTTGGGATTATGACAACGATGGCTGGCCGGATATCCTGGCCTGCAACTACCAGATAGATCATCCGCTTGCCGCTTATGCGGCGGCGGAGGCCCTTCACCAGCCGATGGGGAAGGCGGGTGCTGTGATGCTTTTTCGGAACGATCACAACGGCAGCTTTACGGATGTCTCTGACTCGGTAGGGCTGGATAAGGTAGTCTTCGCCATGGGAGCGAACTTCGGCGATATCGACAACGACGGCTATCCGGATATGTATTTCGGAACGGGCAATCCCTTCTATCAGTCGTTGCTCCCCAACAAGCTTTTCAGGAATGGGGCCGGAAAAAAATTCGAGGATGTGACTGGTGTCTCCCGTACCGGCAATCTGCAAAAAGGGCATGGGGTGACTTTGGCGGACCTCGACAACGATGGGGATGAGGATATTTATATCGATATGGGCGGAGCTTATCCGGGCGACCCTTATGAAAATCTGCTTTTCGTCAACCCGGGCCAGAACAAGAATCACTGGGTATCGCTGGATCTTCAGGGAGTGCATAGCAACAGGGCCGCCATCGGCGCAAGGATAAAGCTTTCGTTTCGTGATGGCGGAGAAAAGCGGGCCGTGTATGCGGAGGTCAATTCCGGCGGAAGCTTCGGCGCCAATCCGCTGCGGCAGCATATGGGGCTGGGCAGCGCCACTCTTATCGACACCCTTGAGGTTAAATGGCCTGGCCATGGAGTGGTACAGACCTTCTACAATATCCATGTGGATGAATTCCTGAAGATAAAAGAAGGGGACGCAATGCCTACCCCAATGGCTATACACCCTTTTGTGTTCAGCGGGAAGGCTTCGCCCGCGTGTGGGCCGTCACCAATTTCCCCACTAACTTTAGCCCCGCCTCCACCTCCGCATCCCAAGGGCGTGCATAGCTGATGCGCAGACAATTGCCGAACTGTCCCTGTGCCGAGAACAGCTGTCCCGGGGCCACCGAGACATTGTGCTTAAGCGCTTCCTGGTAGAGCCGATAGGCATTGAGCTGCCGGTCACACTCCACCCAGAGCACGAAGCCACCCTGGGGGCGTGAGATCTTGGTTCCCTCGGGGAAATATTGCAGAATACCCTGAAGGTAGCGCAGGCACTGGGTGTGGAGGGCCTTGCGCAATTTCCTGAGATGATATTCATAACGGCCTATGCCCAGGAAATGGGCGATGGCCTGCTGGGTGAGCGTGGTGCCTGAGACGGTATGCATTGCCTTGGTGCGTATGACCTCCGTGGTGAAGCGTCCCGGCAAGGCCCAGCCAATGCGATAGCCAGGAGCCAGGGATTTGGAGAGAGAGCTGCAGTAGAGCACCCAGCCTTCTTTGTCGAAGGACTTGCAGGTCTTGGGCCGGTGACGGCCGAAATACAGCTCACCGTAGATATCGTCTTCTATCAGCGGAATGCGATGATGGGTGAGCAGCTCTACAAGGGCTTTCTTGTTTTTGTCCGGCATGCAGGATCCCATGGGGTTGCTGAAATTGGTTACGAACACGCAGGCTTTGACAGGGAATTTGCGGATCAGTCCGGCCAGGTGGTCGGGGTCGATGCCGGTTGCCGGATCGGTGGGGATCTCCAGCGCTTTGAGACCCAGGCTTTCTATTACCTGGAAGATGCCGAAATAGGTTGGGTTCTCAATGGCTACGGTGTCGCCGGGCTTCGTAGTGGCCTTGAGGCACATGACCAGGGCTTCCATGCATCCGGCCGTTACCACCACATCGTCGCCCGAATATTTCCCGCCCCAATGGAAGGCAAGGAGCGCCAGATGCCGCCGGAGCTCGGGGTTGCCTTGCATATCCTCATATTGTATGCCATGGGAGGGAGAAGAACGCAGGGCATGCACCAGCGACTTGTTCAGCCTGGCGGCCGGGAGCAGACTGATCGGGGGCGCGGCGACGGAGAAGTTTACGAAGTCGTCCTGGGAGAACTTCTTGAAGACCGTGGCGATCATCTCGCTGACGCTGACCTCGCTGGCTATGGGTTCCGGCTCCGAGATCCGCGGCAGGCCCGGCATCCGCCGCAGGCTGAAGCGTACATAGTAGCCGGATTTGGGCCGGGACTCGATGAGCCCTTTACCTTCCAGGTGATAATAGGCCTGAAAGGCCGTGCCCATGCTGATGCCATATTCTTCGCTCAGCACGCGGATGGAGGGGAGCTTGTCGCCGATCCTGAGGGTTTCGTCGCCAATGAGCTTCTCCAGGCCTTCCGCTACCTGGAGGTAGATGGGCTCTTCGCCGGTGAATTTCTTTTTTTGCATGGGCAATTTTTCATCTGATCTAGTCAAAATTAACGAATCTGCATCTGTTTTATGCTACTTTAATTTCAGAAATTTACCCTAAAAAACATGGATACTGAGACGCTGAGCTACATCCCGGTGCGCCGGGCTTATGATACCCGCTTTTACGAAGTGGATTGGGACAACCTGGAAGCGGGCCGTTATACCACGGACCACATGCTGATCTGCGATTATTCCGGCGGACAGTGGCAGCAGGCGGAGATCGTCCCCTTCGGGCCTTTCTCTCTGCCGCCTACCGCGCTTGTCTTTCATTATGGGCAGACGATCTTCGAAGGCATGAAGGCGTTCCGGACAGTAGACGACCGGGTGCATATCTTCCGTGTCGATAAGCATTATGAAAGGCTGGTCCGGACGGCAGAGCGGATGTCCATGCCCGTTGTTTCGCCGGAGCTTTTTCATGAGGGGCTGCGCAGGCTTGTGGAGCTGGAGAAGAACTGGGTACCGGCACAGGCTGGCGGCGCGTTATACCTGCGGCCTTTCCAGATAGCGACGGATGCCCGGCTAAGCGTGAAGGTCTCGGACACTTACAGGTTTGCGATAGTGTGCTCGCCGACTGGGTCTTATTTTTCCAGGCCGGTGCGGGTGAAAGTGGAGCGCAGCTATGTCCGGGCGGCAAGGGGCGGGACGGGCTATGCCAAGTGCGGTGGCAACTATGGGGGAGCGTTATATCCGACGGAGCTGGCCAGGGCAGAGGGCTATGACCAGGTGCTATGGACCGATGGCCGGGATCATGAATATATAGAAGAATCGGGGATGATGAATGTGTTCCTGGTCATCGGGAATTCGCTGGTGACGCCTCCGCTCACCGATACTATTTTAGATGGCGTCACCCGTGACAGTCTGCTGGTGCTGGGGGCGGATCTCGGGCTGCGGGTAGAGGAACGGCCTATAAGCGTGGAAGAGCTGCGGGACGGTTTGAAAAGCAGGTGGGTGAGCGAAGCGTTCGGGGCAGGGACGGCGGCGGTCGTCTCTCCTATCCGGGCTATCGGTATCGATGGCGAGGACTACACGCTGCCCGTGGCAGGCGACCTGGGGAGCATCACATGCCGACTAAAGAACGCTCTGGATGATGTTCGTTATGGCCGACAGCCGGATACGTATGGCTGGAATAATTTTATCTGATCCAAGGATTAAATGGCTAACTTGACGCAAGAAAAATCAAGCAGCCATGGACAAAAAATTACAGGGGCAAGTGGCGATCGTCACGGGTGCGTCTTCGGGTATCGGGGCTGGCGTAGCGAAGTCGCTTGCGGCGGCGGGCGCTACCGTGGTGGTCAACTATCCGGTGGAGGCGACGCAGGTGGCAGCAGTGGCGATACTGGCGGAGATAACCGCACTCGGCGGCGCCGGCATGGTGTATCAATGTGATGTGAGCAAGGAAGAGGATGTTAAGCGGATGTTTGCAGATACCGTCGCCAAATACGGCACGCTGGACATCCTGGTGAACAATGCCGGGCTGCAAAAGGATTCCCCTTTCCAGGATATGTCGCTGGAGCAGTGGAACT
>JAMFRX010000185.1 GCA_026224995.1 Puia dinghuensis | reverse complement strand
ATCACGCGGCCGGTCCGGTGGCATGGGCGGTCTCTCAAAGCGTAAAGCGCGCGAAGAGGAATCCGGCGGCCGCGTCTGGGCGCTCGCGGAATGTCCATTAAATAAAATATATAGCACGATCATGACGACCGTCAGCAGGCCCCAAAGCCACCTCACCCGCCTGGTCGGCCTGCCCGAAATAATAGCCGGCAAAGCCGGCGCCGCTCCCTTTATAGAAACTAACATAGCTCCAAGTGTTATAATAACAAAGATATAAAACGACAGCAGCAGAAAATGCGGCCATACCGGATAACGCGAAGCCGGGAAGACCCACAAAAAAATCACCCCTACTCCTACGCTGAACAACGTGCCGACCGTCAACACCCCATTGATCGCCTTCGCCGTCGCCCCCCGCCACAAGACCCCCAGCAAAAACGCCACCGACATCGGCGGGGCCAGAAAACCCAGCACACTCTGAAAGACATCAAACAGATTCAGTCCTTTAATGCTGTCGATCGCAAGGGCTATCAACACCGATACAATGGCGCCCGCCACAGTGATGAGACGGCCGATACGAATGATCTCCCGGTTGGTAGCCTCCGGCCGGTATTTCTTGATATAGATATCCATGGTAAAAACGGTGCTGACCGAATTAAGGGAGGAGCCGACATTCCCTACCAGCGCGGCGAAAAGAACGACAATGATCAACCCCCGCATACCTGCCGGGAACAGATTCGTGACAAGCGTAAGATAGGCCTCATCGGGATGCTTAAGATGCGGATAGAGGATAAAACACAAGATGCCGGGAACAATGAAAAGCGGTACGTCCAGTATCTTCAGCCAGCCGATGAAGTTGGTTCCCAGCTGCCCCTGCTCGAGATTCCGGGCCCCTAACACAGACTGGACCATTGACTGCTCCGTGCACCAGAACCAGACACCCATGACGGGATAACCCAGGATAACGGCCGGCCAGGGATAATTCTTATCCCCCGCTGGCAGAAAAAGATTCCAATACGTCGCAGGCGTCTTATGCACAAGCGCGGAAACTCCCCCGACCTTATGAATGCCGATGCCGACCAGGATCACCGATACAGTGATCAGCAGCAGCATCTGAAAAACATTGGTATAAGCGATCGCCTTTAACCCTCCGGCCACCGTAAAAAAAGTCGCCAGCACCACCATGCTGATCACGGAAAGCCACATCGGCAAACCCAGCAGCTGACGTATAAACACGCCACCGGCGAACAGTCCCAGCGAAAGCCAGGAGATCAGGATCGTGATCAGCGTATACCAGGCCAGGATCGTACGGGTGGATTCCCCAAAACGAAGGCCCATGTATTCCGGCAGCGTAGAGACCTTGGCCCCCAGGTAACGAGGCGCGAAGACCATGGCTAACAGCAGGATGAATACGAAGGCATACCAGGCGAAGTTGCCCGCCACGATACCGGTGGAATAGCCGATGCTGGCCGAAGCGATCAGCATAGATGGGCCTACATTGGTCCCCCACATATTCAATCCGATACTGGCCCAGCCCAGCGATCGCTCGGCGAGAAAAAGGTTCTCCCCTTCCTTCTTCTTCCGCACAAAGCTCACCCAATAGCCAATAGCCAGCAATGTCACCAGGTAGACAGCAACAATGATGAGATCCACTGGCTGTAAGAGGTTTCTCATAGTCCGTAGCTTTTTAGGATGGAATCCACTGTCACGGGCCGGCCCGTAGCCAGCGATTCTTCCATGGCCTTGAGCAGCGCGATCGTACCGATACCTTCGCGGACATCGGGGTATGCCGTAACGCCGGACTGCAGGCAATCGTGAAAATATTCCAGGTAGTTCTGGTATTCGCCGGCATGATGGCTCTTGCCTTCGAAGCGAAAATAATGCTTGAGCTTGTGTTCCCAGGTGATGAGCTTTTCTTCGCCGGTGTTGGTGGTGACGGCATAGCGCAGGTCCATATAGTCGGCCTGGCTGCAGCC
Source organism: Puia dinghuensis (assembly GCA_026224995.1). Taxonomy (GTDB): domain Bacteria; phylum Bacteroidota; class Bacteroidia; order Chitinophagales; family Chitinophagaceae; genus Puia; species Puia dinghuensis_A. The sequence goes on along the minus strand of JAMFRX010000185.1, from coordinate 16,447 downwards.
TTCCGTGGCCCGCAGGATGCAGCTCATCTCGCTGTCGCGGACTACCGGCTGAACCGGACCCGTGTAAGCGCCGCTGACGCGTGCTATCCGGCCATCACCGGCCCGGAAGATAAAATGCATCGTATCCTCGTGGTGCAGTCCGCCCTTCCTACCATTGGAGCTAAGCATCCCATAGCCCATGACCTCGCTGATATCGGGCAAATACCAGCGGACCAGGTCCACAGGATGGCTGAGGCCGCCATAGAGCCATTTGAATGCGTTCTCCAGGGACCAGCCTTTTTCCAGGAACCAGCGGTGGTCGGCGTGGTAATAGGCTTCCACGGTGATGAGCTCGCCGATGAGCCCTTCTTCGTAGTCCTTTCGTTGCCGGCGCATGGGTTCGAAGAAGCGGGAGCTTTGCCCGATGAAAACCTTCTTACCGGTCGTGTCCACCAGGTCCAGGATGGCCTTTGCATCGGTGAGGTCATCGATGAAAGGCTTGGTACAGACAACATGCTTGCCATGGGAAAGCGCGGCTTTCACATGCGTGGCGTGGAACTTATCCGGGGTGTAGATACCGATGACGTCGATGTCTTTATCGTCCAGCAGGTCCTGATAGCGGAAGGTATAGTGGGGGAAGCTGAATTCTTCCGCCCGCTGGCGGCAAAGGTCTTCGTTGAGGTCACAGATCTTCTTTAGCTCCCATTTTGGGCTGTTCAGGGCGGCCGACATCGTACTGCGGCCTTCACCCAAGCCTAGTATTCCTAATCTTAGCATACCTAAGGATTTGTGATCCCTGCGGATCGTTTTATAGAATCGGCGACGGCGGGTCCGTTGTTCTCCCAGGTGTTTCCGGGGCCGTTGGAGTTGCGCATAAACTTCTCTTCCGGGCACCAGTTGTCTTTGATCGTGATATAGGACGAACCTTCGTCAAAGTAGAAATAGAACCAGTGATGCGGGTCATGCGCATAGGGCGGGTGATAAATGGAGTCGATGCGGTTGGCGAAGATCAGGTCCCCCGGCTGCGCCGAGAGGGTGTAGATACCGCCAACGTCGAACATATGCTTGGCATAATGATGGACATAGTTCCCCACTATGCGGTTGTTGCGCATGCAGCTCACCGTCTTTGTCCATCCCCATCCTACGCAGATGCCGGAATAGGCCACTTCGCTGACCTCGTTGTGCTCGATATGCACGTCGTGGACATAGCCGGCGCTGATACCTACACATCCCCAGTCTTCGTTGGTGCAGTCAGTGACCAGGTTATCGGTGATCCATTCGTCATGGCAGACTTCGCGTCCGTCTGTGGGAGCGTAGGGCAGGTGGGTCTCGAAGCCGGGGTCCGAATAAACACCCAGCTGCAGGCCAGTACCGCCGATATCCTGAAAGCGGCAACGGGTGATGGTATCCTGGTAGGTGCCGCGGATATAGTCGAGCCCGGTGGAGGCCAGGTGGGTAAAGCTGCAATGAAGAAAGGAGACGTGATTGGCATAGGACACTTCCACCGCGGCGGAAGGACGGCCGATCCATGCCTGGTTCTCCAGGCCTTTCTTGTCCGGCGTGCCGGGTATTTTGAGCTTGTAGGCGTCGAGAAGGAATAGGCCTGCCTGCAAGGGTACGTGGCCCTGTTCGCTGGGCCGCAGCCAGGTGGAATAGGAAAAACGGATGCCCTGCCATTGGACATACGATACGGGACGGTCGATGGTACCTTGTACGATCGCTAAGTTGGTGAGGGCCGGTGCGCGCACCTGTGCGGTCGTCAGGTCCTCTCCGGGGCGGGGCCAATAATAGAGCTTCCCTTTTTGAACATCTTCGTACCATTCGCCGGGGTGGTCGAGAAATTCCAAAGCGTTGGTGAGGTAGTAGGCCGAGCTGCCATTGAGCTTGTGGGCGCTGTCCAGTACGGGCGCCGGCCAGGGATGTTCGAATTCCAGCTGGGATTCGGGCTCGTGGAAGGTGAGCTTATAGCGGTCCCCTACCCTATTGATCGTTTTGACGCGCAGGATGGCGATGGCCCACATTTGGTGGATGATCATCTCCATGTGGCCGGGATGTTCGGGCAGGGTATGCGTGGCCGGGATGTAGATTGCATGTGCGCTCCTGTCGACAGCCAGGATGCGGTTCATACTGTCGTCCTCCTCCACCTCTCGGGCGCGGACGGCCTTCTTTCCGTTTACCCAAAGTTCGCGAAAGGGAAGGGAGATATCGGTTTCCAAAATCTTACCGGCTGCCGCCACAGGCAATCCTGGAACCTGCCGAGCTATCCGATGCCAGCCCGTCACCGGCATTCCACCGCTGAGGGTGGGCTCTTCGCCTGAAGCTGCTTCGATGATCGTCGGGCTTTCCGGGGTACCGGAATCTTCCGGCCGCAGGAAGAGGGGTTCCGACAAAAAATATTCTCCGCCTTTCAGGATGATGTGGACACCATTTTGCGTAGAGGGATCGGCGAGGCGGCGCAGCTCGCGTGCCTTGCGGAGGGCGGCGGCAACGGTGGCCAGGGGTGAATCCCTGGTACCGGGATTGCTGTCGTTGCCTGAGGGTGCAACCCAGATATCGGCGCCGAAGCTGACGCGGGCAATCAGCAGGAGGACAAGCGTGCAAATGCGTCTGCTCATTGAAAGATAGATTTTACATAGCGGGTGTTGGCACCGAAATTAGATTTTACGTTATGGACGTCCTTGGCATCGCGCGAGCGTTCTATAACGAGCCAGCCGCTCCATCCCATTTTGTCCAGGGTCGCTTTTACTTTCTTCATGTCGATGGCGGTGTCGTTCTGCAGCCAGACGCCGTCGGTATTGGTGCAGTGGATCTGGCAGATATTGTCCTTCCCCAGGATCAGCAATTCCTTGGAGAGATCGCGTTTGGCATCGAGGGCATTGGCGAAGTTGAAATAGCTTTTGATGGCCGGTGAGCCGATACCCTTCAGCAGCCGGAGCTCTTCGGCCGCGGGAAGTGTGGTCTCGATACCGATGGTCACGCTGGAATCGGCGGCCATTTTGCCGGCGATCTGTAGCCGGCGGATCACCGAGTCGCGAAATTCGGGGTGTTGGCCCGGGTCGGCGACGCCGAGGGGGAGGAAGGCGATGTGGACATGCATTTGTCGCATGGTCGCGATGCAATCGCCGACCATATGTTGCCAGGTGGGGCGGGTGGCGAAGTTTTGGGCATAAAAGCCTGTCATCGCCAGAGAGCAGATATCGATGCCCTCGGTATGGGAGCTTTCGAGAAAGAGGTGGCGGATCGAATCTACGGCCAGGGTATTGTCGAAGGTCTCGCGGCTGCCGAGGCCGCCCATATCCAGCTCCAGACCGTCCGAACCGACGGTATGGGCAAGGTCGAAGGCGCCAGGCTTTTGGCGTTTCAGCAACATCAGGTCCACCACCGCTACCTGGTAGCGATGCGCGAAGGCGCGTTCCAAATTGGCGAAACCTATGATCGCATCTTTTGGCAGATTCTCGCCATGCGGGCCAAAGACATAGAGGGCCGAATCCGGTTCGACGGTGCACCGGGATTCGTCGATCTGCCCGTCCTTTGCGAGGATGGCGTTCAGGTCCAGCCCCAGCCGTTTTGCCATGAAATGGTACATGGGTATCCGTTTGGAGAGGCCGTAGTCGTGGTGATCGTTTGGAAGATGTACATTCTCCACGTCCGCCGTGGCTCCGTAATAGCCATAGACCTTTTGAAGGTAGGGGAAGTCATGTTCAGGCATATGAGCGGTCCAGTCGCCACCGTCGGAGACCAGGAGCTGTGGGCGTGGCGCGGCCATGGCGGCCAGCTCAACATTGTCGGTACCACCTGCGCATTGATGGATGGGGCGGCCGTGCTCACAGGGACAGCCGCCGTCGAAATAGGCCGACACCATAACAATGGGGGCGCTAACTTTTATCCGGTCATCCAGGGCCGTTAGCAGGAATGTCTGGGTGCCGCCGCCCGAAGCCCCGGTCATGCCTACACGGGCCGTATCCGCTTCTTTGAGGGAAAGAAGGTAGTCGAGGATGCGGATGCCACCCAGGATCTGCAGGGTCTGGGCCAGCGGGGTGCGGTGATCTTCAAATTTGAACTGAAGAAGGGATTCTCCCCAGGCAAAGAGATCATAGCTAAAGGCCATCGCCCCCATTCGGGCTTCGGCCGCGCAGCGGAGCTGGCAGTCGGCGCGATAGCGATGTCGTTCGAAGTGACCGTCCGGATTAAGGATGACGGGTATCTTCCCTTTTATATGCAGCGGACGGTAGAGCGAGCCGTTGACATAGAGGCCGGGGAAGATGGGGATGGCGATATTCGATACTTCATAGCCATCCATTTTTCGCCAGGGAGTGGTGATGGGCTTTTCCCGCACTTTAGGTAGGTCGGTCAGCTGGAGCGCCTCATAGAGACAGGAGCGAAGCTCCGTCTTTCTCGCTTCCCATTCGGTTTTGTTCTGATAGAGGGAAGCCAGGTGGTCGAGGGCTGCTGCGCCTTTTTCGTAAGAACGTTTATAGGATTGCTGCGCCTTCACGCAGATGCTGCTGAGCAGGAGGATGGGAGCCAGCCGCCGGGCCTTGCGCCAGCCGCTGAACAGCAGGTTGGGGTTGATCTGGGGCTTGGGGTAAAAGAGGCTGGCCAGATAGCCGACCACGATGACTACCACATGGCTATAGACGCCAAGCATCAGCTTATGCTGTGTGAAGTTATAGCGGCCCAGGTCTAGCAGCAGGGTCTTGTGTTCGCCCACGCCTACTTTGGTGGAGGTCAGGAAGGCATAGGAGGTAAAGATGATGCAGGCGATGATACCGACGTTCAGCCCCTGGCGGTTGGTGCGGGGGCTGAAGAGGCCCAGCAGGAAGATGCCGGAGATACCGCCGGAGAAGATGGCGTAAAGCGTGAAGACGATGCCGAGGACCCCATCGGTTCCGGCATTGACATAGAGCATAGCGATGCCGATGGAGATGAGGCCGGCGGCTACGACGATGTATTTGCCCGCGCGCAGGTAATGTTCGTCGGGCCGGTCGGGCCGCAGCTTGCGATAATAGTCTTCCACGCCGACGGCGCCCAGCGAGTTGAGGTCGGCGCTCATGCTGCAGATAGCCGCAGAGGTCATCGCCGAGAGGATAAAGCCTACCAAACCTACCGGCAGGCGGGTCATGATGAAATAGGGGAACACCGCATCGGCCCGGGTACCGGGCGGCAATGGATGAAGCTGATAGTAGACGAAGAGACCTGTGCCGATGAACATAAAGAGAGCCCACACCGGTACGGTGAGCAGCACCCCCATGAGCGAGGCGCGGATGGCAGCCTTGTCGGTCTTTGCCGTCAGGTAACGTTGGACGACGGTCTGGTCGGTGCCGTATTTCTGGATCGCATAGAATACTCCGTTGATGGCCATCACGATAAAGGTGAGACGGGTGAAGTTGAGATCGTAGGGGCCGAAACCGGTGTGATGCGCTGCCCGGGCGATGTGCCAGACTTCCGCCGGGCTGCCGGCTGCGGAGAAGAGCAGGATGGCGAGGCAGGTGATGCCGCTGGCAAACAGGAGAAAACCCTGGAATACGTCCAGCCAGATGACGGCCTCGATCCCGCCCAGCAGGTTGATGAGGACGATGATGCTGCCGATAGCGAGGATCATGACGGTGGTATTGCAGCCGATCATGTTGCTCAGAGCCAGCGCCAGCAGAAAGAAGATCGTTCCCATGGCGGAGAACTGGCGAAGGACGAAGGCCAGCGAGCTGTAATAGCGGGCGAAAGAACCGAATCGTTTTTCAAAATATTCATAGGTGCTCAGGCCGATGACCTTCCGGTAGAGAGGCACCACGAACCATATTGTCCCCAGCAGCACCACGGGGACCATGAGTCCCTGGACCAGGAGTATCCAGTTGGAGGAATAGCCTTCGCCGGGATAAGCCAGGAAGGTCACGCTGCTGATCATGCTGGAAAGCAGCGACATGCCGATGGCCCATGCTGGGATCCTGCCCTTGGCCAGGAAGTAGGACTGGGTGGACTGCTTCTTTCGCGCGAAGCGAAGTCCCAGATAGAGGGTCACTGCCAGGAAAACGGCGATGATGAGGATATCCGGCCAATGCAATGCTTTGTTCATATGGTCCTTTCGTTAATGTATTGGTGAATCGAGCCAGCGGTAGCTGCCCGGCTTGACGGTTATATAGAGGCCGGGGGCTTCGGGCACGCTCATGCGGATGACGCCCGGCGCGAGCTCCTGTTCGGGAACAAATGTATGCCAGCCCGTCTCTTTCAGGATGGCATAGGCCGTGGCGCCGCCTTCGATGATGAGCTCCGCGGGCCTGACTGCTTCGAGGATAGCGGCTAGGGCTATCGCCATGGCGATGCGTAGTTCACGGGCAGAGGATTCATGGTGGCCCTCGGCTATAGCGACGATGGCTTTCTGTTTGTCGTGCAGCAGCCGGATCACTTCTTTCTGCCAGAGAGCATCTGGTTTATCGGGCATGTAGCTGACGGGACCGCCGTTCTCGAATTGCTGGCGGATGGCGGCCCTGCTGCTGTCGAAGGTGCTGCCGCTGATGAACAGGATGGGAGAGCCGGGAAAAGGCGGCGGTGCGGTTGGATGGCCATGGACGACCTGTGGGTCAGCCGGGAAGCGGATACCCGGAGCATCCGCGAGCCGTGCATCCAGCAGCGCCGAGAAAAAGCCCGCGGCGCCTGCCGCCAGCGTACCGGCCGGGATGCGCCGGGCCCATGACTGCAGGTCGGCAGTATCCTCCACTTCGCCTACGGCGATCCCATGGACAGGTAGCGATTCGTTTGTCTTCAGCACCTGCACCGGCTGCTGCCGGGTATGGAGCATATCCTGAAGGACAGAGCTGAGGACAGGGAATTCCGGGTCGACGGAAAAAGCGCTGTAGTGGATAGGCTGACCGTTGAGGTAATAGCTTCCGTCGCGGATGGTCCGGCCTAACAGGGGATTAGCCGGAACGAGCAGGGCCGAGGAAAGATGCAAAGCCTGCAGGTGTGCATTGAGCTCTGCGATCACGTGGCCCCGAAGGACGGAGTCGGTCTTCTTATAGATCCATAGCGGCTGCAGGGCGCTAAGCTGCCGGGTGATCGTCGTCATCTCTTCCACGGCCGCGGATTGCTCCTTGGAACGGCTGTCGGCGGCAATGATCAGCAGATCGGCTCCCGGGGAAGGATGCACAGTGGTGCTGATCTCCGTCCTCAGTCCGTGGCGGAGACCAATGCCGCCTAGCTCTGCGGCCCCGGTAAGATCGTCTGCTATCACTGCTATCATGGCATCAAGTGGTTTTGTTGGCAGGGTGACCGGGCTGTTCCGGTTGGTTGCGTATCAGCTGTACAGCCGCCTCGATGGCCAGGACCATGGCGTCTGCGCTGGCGATACCTTTGCCGGCGATCTCGAAAGCCGTACCATGGTCGACGCTGGTCCGAATGATGGGCAGGCCCATAGTAATATTCACGCCCTTTACGCTGTCCATGCGTTGTTTGGCGGCATTCCATTTAAAGCCATTCAGCTTGAAGGGAATATGTCCCTGATCGTGGTACATGGCGACAACCCCGCCATAGTGGCCGGTAGCCGCTTTGGCAAAAAGCGTATCGGGCGGTACGGGCCCTTCCACGTTATACCCAAGGCGCCGCGCTTCCTCGACGGCCGGCAGGATCTCCTCGTCATCTTCCGTACCGAAGAGGCCCGAATCGCCGGCATGCGGGTTAAGGCCGGCCACGCCGATCAGGAGATTCTTCTCGCCCAGGCGGATGAGTCCATCCTGCAGCAGGGCGATCACGGCGAGGATGCGATCTTTTTTCACTAGGTCGCAAGCCTGCCGAAGGGATACATGTGTCGACACATGGATGACCTTCAGGTTGTCTTCGACGAGCAGCATGCCGTATTTGGCCGTTCCTGTATAATGCGCATAGATCTCCGTATGACCCGCAAAATGATGGCCGGCGTCATTGATGGATCTTTTGTTTATGGGGCCGGTGACGGTAGCTTCGATCTCGCCGGCCATGGCCAGCTCGATGACTTTCCGGACGGCTTCGAAAGCCGCATGGCCGGCCATGGCGGAGATCTCCCCGAAGACGAGCTTAGGAAGGTCCACCGTTTTCATATCCAGCACATCGATGATGCCGGGCTGGAACAGCGCCTGCTTAACGTCCGTAATGGGATGGATCGCGGCCTTCCATTGCAGGTGGTCGATGGTGTACTGCAGGGTCGCCGCGTCGCCTACGACAATGGGGCGGCAGATGCCGGTGACGGCTTCCATGAGCACGGCTTTTATCGCGATCTCCGGCCCTATGCTGGCCGGGTCGCCCATGGTAATTCCTATGATCGGTAATGGTGACATCTGAATTGTTTTAAAGCGGCGGCATCATATAAGGTTGACAGAGCCCTTGTTCGTGCATCAGCTTTTTCAACGCCCTCAGGGATCCGCCGAGAACGCCGGATTGATACAAGCTGCCGAGCTCATCGGACAGCTGCTGCAGCTGTGCAACCCTTTCCCTGTCGCCTGCCGCTGCCGCTTTTGCCAGGTCCCTATAGACGCCGGGGTTCAGGTTAGCTGTGCTGGGTATCAGGCCGTCGCCGCCATTGAGCAGCGATTCGCCGGATTTTGCGGCCCACCCGAGAAAGTGACTAAAATCCTCCCGATGAGCCCAAAGCTTCAGCGAAGCCTTGAGCCTTTCTTCATTGCGCTCGGAGTCTTTTATGCCAACGACATTGGGGTGATGACTGAGCTCATCGATGATCTGCAGGGGGATGGAGTGATGCGTGGTAACCGGGATATTATAGATCATCAACGGCCCCGGCACACGTTCTGACAGTTTCTCGAAATAGCCCCGTATCTGGTCATCAGAGAGCTGATAGTAGGATGGCAGGTTAGCCACTACTACATCGGCCCCTTCGCCGAAGGCTATGTTGGCCCATTCCACAGAATCGGCAAGGCACCAGGAAGAGATACCGACATACAGCTGCTCACCGGCTGTCTTGAAGCGGCCGGCAAGCCGGATATAGTCCTGTTTGAGCTTGGCGGGCAAAGACGGCGCTTCACCGCTGGTCCCAAGGATAAAGGGTAGGACATCATGCTGGCGGAAGAAAAGCAAAAGGCGTCCGGCAGCGTCGGTGTCAAGATCGAGACCGGCGGTAAGCGGCGTGATCGCCGGTACGACGACGCCGTGATATTTCTTTTTATTCATATGCTGATTTGTAAATTGTAATAGCGTCTTCCAGGGTCAGGGGTCTTGGATTGTTATTCAGCAGCCGGGTGATCTTCATCGCATCGGCAGCCATGGCCCCGATGGCGTCGTAGGGCACCCCTACTTCCTTGAGGGTGGCAGGCAGGCCGCACTCGCGGATCAGGGCCCTGATCTTTTCCACCCCTTCCATAGCTGTGGTGCAGCCCAGGGCTCTTGCCACATCTGTATAGCGTTCCGGTGCCGCCGGCAGGTTGAACTCCATGACATAGGGGAGCAGGAGGGCGTTGGATAGGCCATGCGGCAGGTGGAAGCTGCTGCCAAGCGGATACGACAGCGCATGTACGGCAGCGGTATTCACCGGCCCCAGGCAGAAGCCGCCCAGCAGGCTGCCCATGGCAACGGCAGAGCGGGCTTCCTCGTCAGCGCCATCGCGTACGGCTCGCACTAAGTTGGACGCGATGAGCCGCATGCCTTCGAAAGCATATAAGTCGATAAAGGGCTGGGCGAATTTGTTGGTATAGGCTTCCAGGCAATGGGTGAGGGCATCCAGCCCGGTGGCGGCGGTGATGGCCGGCGGAACGCTGATAGTAAGCAGCGGATCGACGTACACGATATCGGGAACGAGAAAGGGGCTGATGATCCCCTTTTTCTGGTTGTCGGCATTGTCGACTAAGATGGCGTTGGGGGAAACCTCGCTGCCCGTGCCGGAAGTGGCCGGCATGCAGACGAGCTTGCGCGCCCGCCCTTTGAGCAGGCCGATGCCGACATAGTCGGAAAGCGATTGGTCGTTGCCGAGCTGGGCCGCCACCAATTTGGCGATGTCGAGGACGCTGCCGCCGCCGATGCCTATGACCGTATCGGGATCGAAAGCCCCGGCCTCGGTCATGATGCGGTGGAAGTCTTCGAACGAAGGTTCCTGCAGGATGCCTGTATATACGGCTACGCGCAGGCCTTTTCTTTCTATTTCGCGGATGACGGCATCGAGGGCAGGGAGTAGAGGACTAATGGTTACTATGAACACGCGGCCGGCAGAAATAGCTACCACCTCGTCCGCCAGTTGGTGGAGGGAGCCATTGCCGAAGACCAGCTTACCAGGGAAATGTATTTTTAATAGTGACATAGTTATCAAATAGGTGGATCGAGCGGCATTTTTGGTCTGATGAGCCGGCCGGTTTGGACGGGCGTTATTTCCAATCGCTCGCACCAGCCGAGAAAGCTTTTGTAGATCTCGTCCAGGGTCTGTTTTTGCTGTACGGTGAGCTCCAGCGCATGGGCCCTGCTGATCGTACGAACGGGCAGTCCCCGTTTCTGCAGGAAATATTTGGCGCTCATGGGGTACGCGACATGGATCAGCGGGTCGACGCGGCTAAGCTCACCCTGGAGCCAGCGGACATCTTCCTGCCGGTCGGGATTGTTGGCATTGTTGCACATCCAGACCAGGATCTCCGGATAAAAATTACCGGAGATAGAGCTCATGCCTGTAGCGCCCATTTGCAGGGAGTACATGGCATTGGGCGTATGGGCATCGTAGAATTCGAGGCTGTGACTGCTCCGGTCCAGCACTTCCAGCTTCGCTTTTACTTTCTCCAGATCGATGGAGGTATCCTTGTGATAGATCAGCCTGCCCGTATCGAGCAATGTCTTGAACACTTCGGGGGTGATGATCCGCTTGTAGGGCGCCGGACATTCATACAGGCCCATGGGGATCTCCCGGGTAAGCCGGAACATCTTTTCGAAGTTACGAAGCAGGATATCGTCGTTGTCTTCAACATTGGCGTAGTGGCCGGTGATCAGGATCACGGCGTCGATGCCGGTGTCATAGATGCGGCCGGCGAAATCGGCCTTGTCTTCGATGGTCAGCCCAAAGGAGCCGGTGGCTACTATGGGTGCGCGGCCTGCGACGGAATTGACTACATGCCGGGTCAGCTCGAGACGTTCGTCTTCGCTGATGCTGTACATCTCGCTGCTCAGGCAGTTGGCGAAGAATCCTTTAACGCCGGCGGCCAGGTAGAAATCCACCAAAACGGACACGGCATCCAGATCGACTTTAGCCTTCAGATTGAAGGGAGTGATCATGACGGGGACAAACTTTCTTTCCTTCTTATCCATAAGACCTCCTTTTATTTTATAACTGAGTGCGGCCAGATGCCGTTCTCCATTTTCTGCAATTGCAATTTGGCTGGGTCGAGCTCCACATATTTTATCTTCTTCCTATGCCAGGTGTAGACGATATGAACTTTCCCGTCAGTAGACTGGATCACGGAAGGATAGGAATATTGGCCGGCATGATCGTCTTCCAGCACCAGCGCGGCATACCAGGTCTGGCCATCGGGCGAGAGCGCCACGTTGAGCGGCGAGCGATCGCCTTTGGATTGTCCTGCGGGTGGCAGCACATGGTTGTAAACGAGCAGCTGCCTGCCATCGATGAGTGTGACCCCGTCGATACCGGAATTGTTGTTAGGCAGGGAGATCGCCTCCAGGGTCGACCAGGTCTTCCCGTTGTCCTTGGATACCGTAGACAAGATAGCCCTGTTCTTACTTCGGCTCAGGGCCTGCAGGGTCCCGTCCTTATAGCGGAGCAGGGTCGGCTGGATGGCCTGGAACCCCACGGGAACTTTGTCCTCGCTATTGGGGTCTGCGCCCGTCCCCGTGGTGGGTGGCGCCGGTACTGGCGCCGCCATTTGCCAGGTCCGGCCACCGTCGGCCGTCAGCTCAAAGTGGATCTGCCAGCCGTTACCTTCCACGCTGCTGGGGCAGATAAGAGTACCGTTAGGCAGGGCGATGGGTTGATCCTTTATCGGGCCCAGGAATCCTTGCGGCAGAGGCCAGGGTTTCGACCAGGTGATGCCGCCGTCTTTGGAACGGATGAGCCAGCCCTTCCATTTGGCGGGGCTGGGTCCTACCTTATAGAACAGCAGGAGGTCGCCGGCGGGGATCTGGTACAGCACCGGATTCCAGCAGGCGTAGCGGAGCGTATCGTTCTGAATGCCGTTGGCGACGTTCATGGGAGCCGACCATTTCGATGACCCCTGGTCTTTGCGGCTGACATAGATACAAACGTCGGGGTTACGCTCCTGTGTGCCGCCGAAGAATGCCGTCACCAATCCTTTGGAGGTCTCGGCGATCGTTGCCGCATGGCATTCGGGGAAGGAAGCGGTGTCGTAGATGAACTCCGACTTTGTGATAGCCTGCCCCCTTGCGCCGATCGCCACGGCCAATAGAACCCCTATGGAAAATAGTTTAGTCATATTATTGGGCCTGTTTTGCTGCCGCTTTTTTAGCTTTCTGCGCATCCACGTATGCTTTGAACAAGGCATGCCAGTTGCGGCCATTGGCATTCAGGTATTGTTCGCATTTTGTCTTATAGATCTCAAAGATAGCGGAGATCTGCTTGGCATTCTTGTAGTCGATGGCCTGTTCCCGCGCCTGTTGCAGGTTGGTAAGAAGGACGGCTTCTTCCTGCGGGGTGAGGTCCGGGACGATGGCCTTATAGCCGTTCAGGGTAAAAGCGACTTTTCCGATGGTATATTTATCGAGGATGGCATTCACCTGGTCTTCGGTGAGGTCTTTACGCAAGCCGGTCATGAGGCTGTCGTGCGTCGTTCTGGGCATGGCCGAAATGGCGATGATCTGCCGGTCCATGTTGGACAGCGGCTTGCCGGTGCTGGGGTCGATGCCCGCCGGGACGGTCGTATAGGGATGGTCATTGTTCCAGTCTCGGACGACCGTCAGGTGTGTGGCGATCAAGGCGGTGACCCGTGCTTCTTTTCCCGGATCGTTGAGCTGCAGGGAGGCCGCCCAGGAAGCGGCCTTTTTCTGAATGGACGAATCGGCGGCGGTAGTCTGCGCCCCGGCGGCGAGCGTGCCGAGAAATAAGAGGAGAACGATGGAAATTCGTTGCATATAGTTTACTTGTTTGTGATGTCATAATGGTATTCGCCCGAGCCGACCTCCGTTTCACCGCCTTCCGGCAGATGGATAATGGCCCGGGTATTCGGCGGGACGCTGATATCCCATAAAATATGGCCTCCGGCTTTCTTCCAGTGGCTTTTTATCAGTCCATAGGGTGAGCTGTAGGAAGCGTTCACGCTGTCGAGGCCAGCCGGAAAGATCGGCTGCATCCTGATCTCTTTGAAGCCTGGCTTCGCGGGTGCGATGCCGGCCAGGTCCTCGAAGCACCAGGTAAGGAGGTCGCCCAGCAGCATCACGTGGTTTTGGGAGTTCATGGCCGGGTCGGCGGAGTTGCCGTTCCAGAGCTCCCAGATCGTGGTGGCGCCCTGTTCCACCATGTAGCCCCAACCTGGATAATCCTTGTTGGTAGCCAGGCGCCAGGCCAGGTCAGGCCGGCCGAATGCCGACAGCCCTCGCATCAGCCATTGCGTGCCGATGACTCCCGTGCTGATGTGGCCATCTCGTGTCACCTTGTCCAGCAAGTGAGTCACGATACCCGCGCGCGCTTGCGCGGGCGCCATATTAAAGGAAAGCGGTAGCAGGTTGGCCGTTACCGTATTGTTGGAATAGTAGTCCTCGTGCAGGAATTTCCGGTTGAAGGCCGCCTTTACGACCCCGGCTTTCGCAGTGAAAGAATCGGGTTCGTGCAGGATGGCGGCGAATTGCGCCATCAGGGTTAGCAGGTGATAATAATAAGCCGTTGCAATGAGCTGTCCATCGGTGATCCGGGAGGAGTCTTTGGAGTGAATAAGCTCCGGCGACTCCGGCGGCACGCACCAGTCACCATACTTATCCTTGGTCATGATGCCGTCGCGTTCATATTTCGCGCTCATGTAGCTCAACCATTTCTTCATGGAGGAGTAGTGCCGGCGGATAGGCTCCGCGTCACCAAACTGGGTATAGAGCATGTTCGCGATGAGAATGTAAGTGCCCGGCCAGGTCATATTATCGGAGTAATAATTCCAATAGGCCGGCGCTACGTCGGGCAAAGCGCCATCAGGCTTTTGTGCTTCCTGGATATCGTCCAGCCATTTGGCATAAAGATTTTCGTTGTCGAAAAGATAGCTCTCGCCGAGGGAGCCCGTGGCCCTGTCGCCCAGCCAGGGCATGCGTTCGTTGCGCTGGGGGCAATCGATGGGCATGCCTTTGTAGTTCGCGTTGATGCCCCACCATGTGTTGCGGATAATATGGTTCAGAAGGGTGTCGGAGGTTTCGATCTGGCCGATGGTGGGGAGATCGTCATAAACGACCTGGCCTTCAAAGTCGTCCGTGGCAGGGGTTCCGGGGTATCCTATGATCGCCACGTAACGGAAGCCGTGAAATACAAATACCGGATGCCAGGTCTCCTCCCCGTTCCCATCCAGGGTATAGCTATCCGTGACTTTCGCATCTCTGAGGTTAGCCGTATACAAGTCTCCATCGGGCCTAAGGGTCTCGGCATAGCGGAGGGTGATGTGCTGGCCGCGGCTCCCCTTCACCTTTAGCTGGAGCCAGCCCGCCATGTTCTGCCCCATATCCAGGATATAGGTGCCGGAAGGCAGAGCCTTGATCGAAACAGGTTTTATCGTGGCCATCACTTTGATAGGCTCATCCATCTGCGCCGAAAGCCGGCCACCTGGTCCCATCGTATATTGGGCGGCAAGCCAATGGCTGTCGTCAAAGCCCGATGAGGTCCAGCCGGGAAAGGCCTTGGTCGCATCGTATTCTTCTCCATCGTATTCGTTGTTGGTCCGGATAGGGCCGTCCGCGGTGAACTTCCAGGTGGTATCGCTCAGGATCACGTGGTGCCGGCCTTTATTGTCTTCCAGGTCAAGCCGTAGCAGGAGCTTAGGAAAACCGAATTCCTTGATCTTTTGTGGCTTGTATTTGGGGCGCATCGTAAAGAACCGTCCATTGCCCAGGATGACGCCAAGGGAATTGACGCCCTGCCGGCAGGCTTGGGTGACATCAAAGGTGCTGTATTTAACGGATCGGGTATAGTCCGTCGGCGATTCCGCCAGCACCTGGTCGCCTATAGGCTGGCCGTTGAGCGAAACGATATAGTGACCCAGGCCCGCGATATAGAGCGTCGCCTTTTTTACCGGCCCGGCATTCTCGAACTCCTTGCGGAAATAACGGGCGGAAAGCCGCGAGAATTTCGAGAGGCTATCCCAGGGAAAGCCATTGTCATAGCCGATCCAGCGGGCCCTCCAATCCGCAGGTGTCAGCAGTCCCATGCTCCAACGGGCAGGCAGGCTCCACGAGGTGGCTCCGGCCGTTGTCCAGACCCTGACCTTCCAGTAGCAGGACATCCCGGTTTTTAGCGGGGAGCCGACATAGACGATCATATGGCTTTGATCGCCGTTGGTCTTTGGTGAGGTCCAAAGATCGCCTTTATTCTTAGCCAGCAGTTCGGCGGAAGAAGCGACGAGCAGCTGCCAGGCCGTCTGATGAAGGTCTTTGGCATCGCCGGTAAGCTGCCAGCTCAGCCGGGGATGGAGGGCATCGATACCCTGAGGATCGGTCAACTGTTCGCATTGGAGGTTCTCTACCTGTGTGGCACGGGCACAGGTGGCGAGGAGCAAGAAGATAATATAGTAGATGTGCTTGTGCATGTCATTTTCCGGAAAAATCGAAATAAAGGGTTAGCGGCTTCGCATACTCTTTGCTCCTGCTGTAATCGTAATACATGTTCTTCTCGCCGGAAGGCCCTAATTTTTCCGGCTTCTGGGATTTGGTGCCGATGGGCGGTATCGCGTGCATGAACGAGATATCGCCATCGGGAAAGGGCGGAGCCACGTTGTAGGTCTTTATCGGATCGGCCGGGGTGAAGAGCCGGAGGTAGATGTCCTCATCGGCGCAGACGATGGTAAAGGGTTGCGAGGCCGTCTCCAGGCGCAGCCAATAAAAATTGGAAAAATAGCCTTTGAATTCCGGATAAATGACCTGGCCCTGTCCGGTGATCGTATTGTTGTACGGCTTATCCCAGACGTCGAGCGTAGGGCCCTGAAGCCGGTTCTTCCATACGCGATAGGGGCCATCGCCGAGCCAGCGGATGGCTTTTACGGAATCCTTTCCTTTCTCCGGATAGGAGAAGCTGACGCCGAGTAAGCTGTATTCATAATCAGCCGGAAAATAATGAACTTCCAGCTTCAGCCAACCGGAGGGATACATCGTCCATTTGAGCAGCTGGCAAAGGCTGCCCTTTGCATAAGTGGCTTCCAATATCGTATTGTTGCCTTCCTGGCGGGTGGTCACCTGTTGCGGAGTGGGCACACCGGAGGAGATCAGGGGTCCGTTGGTGAATGGGATGGCTCCTTTGGTATTCTTTACGGCGCGGAGCAGGCCCGTTTTGCTGCCAAATGAAGCGGTGATACCGGCAGCGGTT
>JAMFRX010000184.1 GCA_026224995.1 Puia dinghuensis | reverse complement strand
TAAAAAGATAAAGATGCTGCCGCAAAGCCCGGTGGCCAGACCGGCAATATTGATCGCAGAAAAAACCTTGTTCCTCCGCAGGTTGCGGATTGCCGTCTTCAGATAGTTGAGTATCATAGGCAAATGTTATTTGTAAGCCATCGTGCAGAACCTATGCCGTTTTCCTTAATAGCTGGCATACAACCATTTACAATCTAATTTCATCGCAGAGTGTATGCTTTCGATACAAAATATTGTACGGTCTTGGACATATGGTGTCCAGATATTTGCAAACGCATAAACTACTGGCATGGCTGATCTTCCTACCTGCCCTGCCAGCAACGATGGCAAGCAAGCGATTAGCAAACTATTGACAGGTCATTAACAAAACGGCGCTGGCGTGGCACTCCTTTTGGATATAACTTAAGGGATAGGCTTTTCGTAAATCTAAAAGGTCATATTAACATGAAAAATTATATAGTTTTTGATAATGGTGGAAGGAGCCTGGATAGGTTTACCATTATCAATTCAGAAACAGGAGATGTGTTTGGCGCAAGCGAAGATCCATGTGCCCCTGATGGCGTCGGCAAGTGGTGTGGCAATATTGCGGACCATAGGGCGGTGCTGTATGGTGCGGGGTGGAGACAAAGGCCGCCTGCCAAGAAGATCATTGAATATGAGGTAGACAACTATATTAATAATGCCCGGCTGGACCCGGAATGGATCGGTGACGAGGTAGACATCAAGAGCTTATCGGAGGCGGTCCGCAGTTATATAGACGAGCTGGATGTTGCGGATCCCCGGACGCATTCGCGGGCGAAGATTGCCTCTTTTGGGGAATTTCAAAGGGGGACAATGGCGGCGAGGTAGGCCTGGGCAAGCCAGGCAGGGGCCGGCCGTCTCGGACAGGGCCTAACGTCAATCAGCAGGATATCGAAGGCAATCAACAGGACATCGAAAGGCGGGTTTAGAGCTGGGCGTCCGGAATGTGGCTGTCGCCAATGAGGTGAGTGACGAAGCGGCTGAGGTTATCCGTTACCAGCTTATCGGCTTCACGGACGCCTATGCCTGCGGGCTGCTGGCCGATGATCCAGCTTCCGACGAGCGGATAGTGGCCGTCGAAGGAGGGCAGCTGGAAAAACTCCTGGTAGATATAGCCTTCTTCGCCGTATTCCCCATCCGTATGACAGATGACCTGATCTTCCACCACAACATCTATATTGGCGCCTTCCCGCGAGAGGATGGGCTTTTTAACATAGCTCGACAGCGGCTCGCTGGTAAAATAAGCGGGCAAGAGATAGGGATGATCGGGAAATAATTCCCATAACAGGGGCAGGATCGCCTTGTTAGAGAGGATCATCTTCCAGGCCGGTTCGAGGAAGAGCGAACGGTTCGTATCGGTTTCTATGTTACCGCCGAACTCATCGGCTAGCAGCCACTCCCAAGGATATAGCTTAAACAGATTACGGATCGGCCGGTAGGTGTCGTCGACGAAACATTTATCCCGCTCGTCCCAGCCGATGTCTTCCATGTAGAGGAAGCGCGTGTCTAATCCTGCCTGTATCGCGCAGTCGCGCAGGTATTCCGTATTGGTGAGGTCTTCCAACGTCCCCTTGAGACAGGCGAAGTGAAGGGAGCCGGGGTAGAGATAGTGGCGCAGGAAGGTCCACTGTTCGATGAGCTTTTCGTGAATGCTGTTGAACTGGTCCTTAGTCTTTTCGAAGTCTTGCAGCCAGAACCATTGGACGATGCCCGCCTCGTAGAGGCTTGTAGGGGTGTCGGCATTGAACTCCAACAATTTTACCTGCCCATTGCGATAACAAAGGTCGAAGCGGCCATATACGGAGGGGTGATCTTCGTTCCAGCTCTTTTCGAGATAGGGAATAAAGGCCTCAGGAATGTGAAAGCGGCTGTACAGCCGGTGGTCGATGGTATATTGTACGGCGGTAAGGCATAGCTGCCAGAGTTCCGCGGTAGCCGCTTCCAGGAGCAGGATCTCGCTGTTATCGAAATCATAGTAGGCCGACTCGTCCCAATAGGGAACATTGGTAGAATGAAAACCGAAGCCGAGCTGCTCCACGGCCTGACGCCAGTTGTTGCGGGGTTGTATGGGTACACGTTTCATGCGAACAGAATTTTTGAAGTTTAGGATGCGGAAGAGCCGGCGGCCCTGCCGAAGCCGCCTTTGACCACGAATTGATGGTTTTGCCAGAAGGCCTGCTTGCGATACAGGCGGCCGGGACGATAGACGGAAAGCCAGGGCTGCGAATAGTTGAAACTATAATAACTATAATAATCGAAGGGGTAATAAAAATTGTACCCGCAGGCGCAGTTATCGATATCATCGTCATAGGCTGGCGCCACGGTGAGGCTGGAGTCTTGGATATTGCCGGCCGCGGACTGATCCGGGATGATCACCCGGTTGCAGGAGGCCAATAAGGCTGTGACGAGCACGAGATGGATGCTTTTGCTTTTCATGTTTGCTGATTTTAGTGTGAGCCGAAGCTTAGGTCGAGTGTATAGGCGTTACCGCTGAGGTTGGTGCCGCCGGGATTGCTGTAGGCTAGCAAATGATATTTTGCCGTTAGTCCGATGTAGCCTTTTCTTTTGAAGAAATATTTGAGTCGGATGCCATTGTTCCAATCGAAGGAATTGACATGCAGAGGCAGGGGCACGGCGTTCGCCTGCTGTGACCATCCATCGGCGACGGCAAAATAGTCGTCGCCAATTGCCGTGGTGAAGCCGAGATCGAAGTATTTCCTGTGGATGAAGTACCGGGTATATTCGAAGCCGATGTAACCGCCGTCGTAGTAGCTGGTGGTATATACGGAATCCTGGCGCACATACCTATAGGGATGCGGCGTGGGATAGCCGAAACGGAGATCCCAGGTGAGATCGTATTCATTCCTTTTGTTTCGCATACCCAGCTGGACGCCGACGGAGGGATGAGGGCCCAGGATCTTGAGATGACCGGTAGGCGACCACCAGCCCAGGCTTATGGCGGCAGTGCCCCGCTTCCCGTCCCGCCGGGAGGTAAGGACGCTATTGTTATAGGCGGAGAGGTCTTTTTCCACCAGCGCAATACGGGGGCAGGACTGGGAGTCGGCTGCCAGCGCGGCTTGGGGGTCGGGGATATCGCCGGCGAGGGTGCGGCAGACGAATAGTTCCGAAGGGTCGAGATCGGGCCTTAGCAACAAGCTGCGCGCCCAGGACTGGAGGAAGAGAAGGAGGGTCCGTGCATTCTGCGTGGCGTCATAGGAATACGGTTGGGTCAGCTTTAGGAGATACCGGAATTGGCTGCCCTGTGTCGCAATGTTCTTTAGCTCCCGGGAATAATCCGAGAGATAGTACAAGCAATCGCAGGGCAGCCAGTAAGAAGAGAACTTTCCGGTCTCTACCGCCAACAAGGCTTCTGCACCGAAGATCAGCTCCCGACTAGGATAGTCGGAATTCTTCCAGTTGCCGAGGAAGTTCTTCATGCTGTCATAACTCCGTTGCTGCAGAAACGCGGGCAGTAAGACGGGTGCATGGACGATGAAGGTGATCTGGCGGGACATGCGCGGGGAGAGTGCTGGTGGGGCTTTCTCCTGGGCTTGGGAGCCGAGGGCGAAACAAAGCGGGAATAACGGGATGAGCCACCCGCGACGGTTGGGGTAGATTTTTTTCATGGAGTGTTCTTTATAGGTGATCAGCGGCCAAAGGGAGAAGCAATACAAATATCAGCAGGAGAAAATAAACGCGGGTTAAACAAGCGTTAAGGGATGGGGGCCATTGGAAAAGGAATTGTTAATGGAAGTGGCGGGGGATGGTCCGAATTGGGTAAATTTGTTCTTATGAGCGTTTTTACCAAGCGGGCTTCGACTGCGGGCGTATTGATCGCCTTAGGCATCATCTACGGCGATATCGGGACTTCGCCCCTATATACGCTGCAAACGATATTGAATGAAGGAGGAGGGATCGACAAGGCCCTGATCTTCGGGTCTATAAGCTGCATTTTCTGGACGCTGACGCTACAGACAACCTTTAAATATGTGATCATCACCTTACAGGCGGATAACCATGGAGAGGGCGGGGTCTTCTCACTCTATGCCCTGGTGAGGCGGTATGGGAAATACCTGGTATACCCCGCCATCATCGGCGCGGGCACGCTGCTGGCGGATGGCATCATCACCCCGCCTATTACGGTGACTTCCGCCATAGAGGGGCTGAATATGGTAAAAGGGCTCGAGCAGCATATTGTCCCCGGAAATAAGCTAGTCATAGAGATCGTGCTGGTGATCATGCTCATCCTGTTCCTTTTCCAGCGGTTCGGGACCAAAGTAGTAGGTGGCGCTTTTGGGCCGATCATGTTCATCTGGTTCACCATGCTGGGATATGCCGGAATCCGGCAGCTCGTGCTGTATCCCGGCATCCTGGCGGCTCTGAATCCCGTGTATGGGCTGAGGCTGCTGACCCTGCATCCCCGCGGTTTCTGGCTGCTGGGCTCAATCTTTCTGTGTACCACTGGGGCAGAGGCTTTGTACTCCGACCTGGGACATTGCGGGCGCAACAATATCTATGTGAGCTGGACCTTCGTGAAGATCGCGCTGGTGCTGAATTACCTGGGGCAGGGTTCCTGGGCGATGTTACGCCATCGGCCCGGCCTGGATGGCATCAACCCCTTTTTTGCCATCGTTCCACCGCAATTCCTGCTCATCAGCGTCATTATCGCTACCGTGGCTTCCATCATCGCGAGCCAGGCGCTTATCAGCGGATCGTTCACGCTTATCAGCGAGGCGATCAGCCTGGGGTTCTGGCCGCGCGTGAAGGTGAAATATCCTACCGACGTCAGAGGGCAGATCTATATCCCCAGCATTAACTGGATCTTATTCACCGGGTGCGTGCTGATCGTACTCTATTTCCGTACCAGCGAGGCGATGACGGCGGCCTATGGCTTCTCTATCACCGTAGCCATGCTGATGACGACGCTGCTGGTCTTCTACTTCCTGCGTTATATCAAACGGTATCCGCTTTGGATCGTGGGGGCTATCATCACCGTTTTTGTGCTGGTGGAGTCCAGCTTCTTTGTGGCCAATGCCGTAAAGCTGCTGAAGCGGCTTTTCTTCCTGGTCTTTGAGTTCGGACTGATAACGACGATGTATGTCTGGTACAATGCGAGGAAGATCACCATCCGGATGCTGACCTTCACGGATATCCGACCTTACCTGCCGCAGCTGGTGAAGCTGGGGCAGGATATGAGCCTTCCCAAGTATTCCATTCACCTGGTCTACCTGACGAGGGCGTCGCCGCATGAGATAGAAAAGCGGATCATCGATTCCATCTTCGATAACCCACCGAAGCGGGCCGATTTTTACTGGCTCATCAACATCGAGCAGGTAGACGACCCTTATACTTCAGAGTACGACGTGGACATCATAGAGCTGGAGAAGGTCATTAGGGTAAACTTCCGGTTAGGCTTTCGCGTTCAGCCCCGGATAGGGGTTATGCTGCGGAAGGTGGCGGAAGAGATGGCCACCTGTGGGGAGCTTCCCAAGGTCAGCAAGCCCAAGGATTTCAAGTTCGTGATCATGGAACGGTTCTTATCCTACGACAATGAGTTCACTGCGCGGGAAGGGTTTATATTGAACAGCTACTTTAGTATCCTGCGACTGGCGAGGTCGGATAGCAGGGCGTATGGGATTGATAGTGATCAGGCGGTTATAGAGAAGGTGCCGTTGGTGGTGACGCCGTTGAGTAAGATACAATTGAGGAGGGTGAGGAGGTGAAATTTACCACTGGCTCCCTACTCTTCGTTTTTGGAAGAGTAATCCTATTTACCCGGGGGTTATGTTTTCAATCGCTTTTATCTTTTGGGTGATCGACAACAAGGTGAATCGCATACCCGGCGGCACGCAAACGTCTGGGTATATCCCAGGTGGCTTCGTTCGAGAAATGGCCTTCGCATGCAAAATCGGCATTCTTGGTGAGCGCAAATTCTACCAGGTTATCGAAAGTCTGGGTTACAAATTCAAATGCCAGGTTTCGGCATGACTATAAACGGAAAAAATTGTATCGCAACCGTAGCGATTGCTCTTGCTCTGAGGTAAGCGTTCGGATAACGGTAAAATCTTTGGCGGAATTTTTTAGGTAGACCAACTTGATGTCGCCGTCAGGGAATTCAAGATAACATTGATCCGGAGGTAATTCCCGGGAATTGATCATAAATGGACGCCCATTCCTAAGCTTTTGCAAGCGTAGCTTTTTCACTGCTTCGTTGCCGATTTGTTCAATGGTTTGGAGGGCTGTCATACCTACAAATTTACGAAAAATGAAGAGTATTTCCAAGTTCAAAACTTAGAGCATTGGTGGTGACGCCATTGAGTAAGATACAGCTGAGGAGGGTGAGGAGGTGAAATTTACCCGCAAGAAAAAATATGGCCTTTATGCTAAATAACTTAGCATTTTCATTACCTTTGCACCTGGTTTTCTCAATTATTGATGAGTCCGGGGTCCCGTAAGACGCCGGGCTTTTTTTCAAGCCAGGTTTCTAATTTATGCGTTATGACGTTATTCGACGATGTTGCAATTTTTGATGAAGGGAAGAAAAGCTTTCGTGATTATGAATTACCCCATGCTACGCTACAACTTTGGGAGCAATTTTTTCCCAGGACGCAAGCCGACCAGTATTTCAAAAGGCTAAGAGATACTACTCCCTGGCAGCAAAGGACAAGGAAGATGTATGACAAGATCGTTTTGGATCCGCGTTTAACGGCCTTTTACGGCGGGGCCAACGGATTTGAGTGGACCCCCGATCTTAAGGAGATCAAGGCAGGGATAGAAGAGGAATGCAAGATCAATTTCGACCGCGTTTTATTGAATTATTACCGGGATGGAAACGATTCCGTTGCCTGGCATAGCGATACGCTCCCGGCGGATGGGAAACATCATTCTATAGGATCTGTGACTTTCGGTGAAACAAGACTTTTTAAAGTAAGGTCCAAATCGAGAACGAACCCCACGCAGGTAGATATTCCGCTGACGCATGGAAGCTTTCTGCTCATGGGGGAGACGATGCAGGACCATTATGAACATCATGTGCCGAAGACGGCAAAGAAAATAGGGGGTCGGATCAATTTGACTTTTCGGATCTCCGAATCTACGAAGCCGGTTTATTTTGTAACAGGCCCATTGGTCAGCTAGTAATAAACCTTACGAAATGGCGGAGCAAAACATTAAGGCATCGTAGCCAGTAAGGCGACGGCTTCGGCGTTATCGTGGTCGAGCTGTACGGCCTTTTGGAGGGCGGCTTTTGCGTCGGCTGTCTTTGATTGTGATTGGAGCAGTTTGCCGCGGAGGTAATAGAGATAGGAGGAGGAAGGGAATTGCTGGAGGGCCTTACGGCAGACGGTGTCTTCCTCGGTGAGGAGGTCGAGCTGGTCGAGGAGGTCGACGGCGGCTATCCAATCTTTTTCGTTGAAGGTCTTTCCCTGAAAATATTCCTGCATGCCCGGTTCGTTGCGGAGGAGGTAGAAGGCCGGGATGTTCTCCTTGAATTTAGGGTTGTCGTGAATGGCGGCCCGGATGGTGGCGACGGCTTTGGCGGGTTCGTGCAGGAGGAGCCAGGCCGTGGCGATCTTGCTCTGGAGACCGTTCCAGCCTTTGGTGAGGGAGTCGGCCTGGGTGAGCAGCATGATCCCGCGCTGGCGATTGCCCATGCGGATGGCGTAGATGGCCTGGTTGGCGCGGATACGGCCATAGTGGTAGTTCAACAGGCGGGTGAGGTCGCCGAAGGGGTTGCGGGAGTCGTCTACACGGAGGTCGATATTGTTATACCAGATGTTATCAGTGCCCTTTACCACCAGGGCGGCCGACTGTTTGCCGGTGATCTGGCCGCCGGCGTTTTGTCCGGCGACGAGGGCTGTGAGCAGGCGCTGGGCAAGGGTGCCGGTGGTGGCCTGGAAGGTCATGGACATGGAGCTGAGGGTTTGGGTGGAAAGCTGGTTGCCCATGACGACGAAGCCGGGGCCGGAGAGGGAGCCGGCGAAGCCTTTTTGATATTTCCAGGAAGCGCCGGTGAAGGAGAAGGTGTGCCCCTGACGATCGATGCCCGAGACCTGGCGCAGATAGACTTCCGAATCTTTCTTTTGGGTATATTCTATGGCTTCGCGGATGCTTTTCCCCTGTGTAAGCTGGTCGAAGCCGTTATGGGCATAGGCGGGATCTGTCTCGGCGATCACGGAGAAGGCGCCGAGTCCGGGCTGGATATAGACGGTGGAATTGCCGACATAGATATTGTTGGTGGCTACCGCAATGCCCCATTCCTGCGCTGCCGAAACGTAGGCCACGATGGAAAAGGTAGCGTTGATATCCTTGCCTGTAAGCAGGGAGGGAAGGTTCTGGCCGAGGGCGGAGTGAAGGGCGAAGGAGAGAAGGACGGGGGCGATTAGTTTGTTCATAGTGTTCTTATTCCGTTCGAAGGCTTTTTACGGGATTGGCCAGGGCCGACCGGATAGCCTGGTAGCCGACGGTCATCATGGCGATCAGGACCGCCAGCAGTCCCGACACCAGGAAGATCCAGCCGCCGATGTTTATCCGGTAGTTGAATCCCTGCAGCCAGCTGTTCATGGCATAGTAGGCGATGGGCGAGGCGATGACGACCGCGACCAGCACCAGCTTTATGAAATCCCCGGCCATCAGCGCCGCGATACCGGCAACGGATGCGCCAAGCACTTTGCGGATGCCGATCTCCCGCTTGCGGGACTCGGCCATGTACGAGGCGAGGCCGAAGAGGCCCAGGCAGGAGATGAAGATCGTTAGCCCCGCGAAGAGCAAGGCTAAAGTGCCTTCCTGCTGCTGCGCCCTGAATTTAAGGTTATAGGATTCATCCACGAAATAATACTCGAAAGGATAGTCCGGGTTGTAGCGCTTGAAGACCTTTTCGGCCTTTGCCAGGTCGTCGGCAATTGAATTAGCCGGGTTGAGGCGGATGTGGACCACAGGATAGTCCGTTCCCAGGCCCTGGATGACCATGGGCTCGATGACATCGTAGGGAGATTCTATGACGAAGTCCTTGACGACACCCACCACGTGACAGCTGACGCCGTCGCCATTCTCGACGATCTTGCCGATGGGGTCTTTCAGCCGCATGGCCCTGACGGCAGTCTCGTTGAGCAGGAGGGCGGTGCTATCGGTGGGATAGGTTTTCAGGTCGATGTCCCTTCCCGCGATCAGTTGTGTACCCGTAGTGCGCACGAAATCCTGATCCGTTTCTTCCTCGACAAAATAGCGCTTCTTATCGGCTTCCGTGCTGCCCGGCCAGGAGAAGTTGCTGACTTCGCCGAAGGCGCGGGTTATGGGAGAGAATAATTTGGTGACTCCTATGGCCGCTCCGTTATTGAGCAGCTCTTGTTTGATCAGATCGTAATGCGGGAGAACGTTACCCTGGACGAATGTATAGACCAGCCTATCCTTGTTATAACCCGTCTCCCGGTTCCGGGCGTATTGGATCTGACGCTCTACGATGATGGTGGAGATGATGAGGATGATGGCGAAGGAGAACTGCAGGACGACGAGGACCTTACGGGGTGTCACCAGGGCATTGACCTTTTGAAAAGCCCCTTTCAAGACGGCGACAGGCCGGAACGAAGACAGATAGAAGGCGGGATAGCTGCCGGCGACGAGGCCGGTGAAGACGATGAAGGCGAGGGCGGAGAGCCAAAAATATAGATTGCCAAGATCCAGCTGCAGCTGTGCGCCGATGAGCTGGTTGAAGCCTTTGAGGCTGAGCTGCACTATCCCCAGCGCCAGCAGGAAGGAGAAGGCCGTGAGGAGAATGCTCTCGCCGATGAACTGCAATATGAGAGCGCTTTTGAGGGCGCCTACGACTTTGCGGATGCCGACCTCTTTGGCCCTTTTTTCGCTACGGGCGGTGCTGAGATTCATAAAATTAATGCAGGCTATCAGCAGGATGAACGTAGCGATGAGGGAAAACAGCCTGACGGTGGTTATCATTCCGCCCGTGAGCTTTCCGTTCTCCACTTTGGAGTAGAGATGCGTCCGGGCAATGGGCTGGGTAAAGGTCTCCCGGTAGGAAACATTGCCTTCCGACACGTGGCGCTTGACGATGTCTTTGACCTTCACATCGAATGCGGCCTGGGAAGCGCCCGGCTTGAGCAGGAGGTAGGCAAAGCCATTGGTCCTGGCCCAGGTGCCCCCTACCCTGTCCCAGCCCAGGCGGTCGAGAAAGTCCCAGGGCAGCAGGTATTGAAAGGAAAATTCGGTATTGCCGGGTAGGTCTTTGAGGACACCCGTGACCGTGAAATTTTCCATGGTGTCGATGCGGACCATCTTACCCATCGGGTCTTCGTTGCCAAAGAGGTTTTTGGCTACGTGTTCGGTGAGCACGATGCCATGGCCGCCGGAGAGGGCGGTTTTGGGATCACCTGCCAGCAGGGGAAAGTTGAAGATTGAGAGAAACCCGGAATCGGCGAAGGCACCCTGGATGTTGATCTGCTTTTCTTTTCCGGTCATCAGGAAGTAGACGATCCTGAATTTAACGGCGTCCTCTACTTCGGCATAGTTCTTTTTGAGCTCCGACGCCATCTGAGAGGACACGCGGGGCCAGGCGTCTAACTTTCCGTTGATCTCTTCCCGGCTATACATTTCGTAGATGCGATCGGTCTTGCTATAGAAGCGGTCGTAGCTTACCTGGTTCTGCACCCACAGACCGATGAGCAGGGCGGAAGCCATACCGATTGCGAGGCCGAGGATATTGATGGCGGAGAAGCTTTTGTTGCGCCACAGGTTGCGGAGGGTGACCCGAAAGAAGTTTTTGAGCATAGCCGGAAGATTTGATGGAATATACAAAAAAAAGCCGGCCACCTTACGGCGGCCGGCCTCGGCTTAAGGGTAATTATTTATTCCACCACAGGTTGGAGGAGAAGTTATCGACGGTTGCGCCGGTGACGGCCTGGACGGCGGCGGCCCAGTTGGTGGGATTGGAAGCCGCTTCGTTGCTGGGGTACGTGAAGCGGCGGGGCAGGTTGCCCACGGCGCCTACCGGCGGGTTGATCGCATCGATATTGGGATAGCCCAGTCTTCTGATAGAGGTCCAGGCATCATAGCCGCGGTCGGCGTAGGCGATCCACTGTTGGTAGCCGATCTTTTGCTGCCAGGTTCCAGTGGCGGTGGCATAATTGACGGCGGGCTGTGCCAGGTAGTTGGTGGCGGAAGTGGAGTCGCCGCCCCAAAAGATGATGGACGAGGTCACGCCGTTGTTATAGTGGGTGGCTGCGCTACCGCTGACGGCGAATCCGCGTTCGACGGCTTCGGCCAGGAGGAACTCCGTCTCAGAATAGTCAAGCAGGTCACCGGGCCATTCGGCGCCGATCCATTGGCTGGAGAGCTGCGAGAACTTCACGTAGCCGTTACCGGCACCGGGAACGGCGCCTACATATGCACCATTGATCGGCGTGAACATGAGGGGCAGCCGGGGATCCTGCCAGGTGGCCAGGGTGTTGACGAGGAGATTAGCCGGGCTGAAATCGTGGCGGCCGGAAGTGACGAACGCCTGGTAGACGGGGTTGGAGTTGGTATTGAGAGAAGAGCTGTAGGCAAAGAGGGCGTTGTCGTTATTGGAGGTGAAAACGCCGGCGTTTACAGCATCCTGCACATTTTTGGCTGCCGTGGCGGGATCCGAATTGGCGATGACCAGGGCCAGCTTCAGCTTGAGGGTAGCCGCGAATTTCTTCCATTCGGTGACATTCCCCTGGTAGATATTATCCGAACCAGCGAAACTGTTGGCATTGGTGTTAAGACCGGAT
Organism: Puia dinghuensis; assembly: GCA_026224995.1. GTDB lineage: Bacteria > Bacteroidota > Bacteroidia > Chitinophagales > Chitinophagaceae > Puia > Puia dinghuensis_A. Next base: position 5,391 of record JAMFRX010000184.1, on the reverse strand, counting down.
ATGGCCGTGTCGAGGCGGGCCAACAAATCATAATAGACGGTCTTGGCATCGTCGTATTTAGGGAAGGGAATGTCCTTGTCAAGCGCCTGAGAATAAGGGACGTTGCCGTAGGTGTTGACCAGCAGCGAATACGCATAGACCTCCAGGATATCGGTGATCAGCAGATCGTTCTGCGCCGTGGTGGCTGCTTTGACATCCGTGGGGATAATAGTCTTGGCCGCGGCAAGACTGTTGAGGACGCTGGTGGTGGAGTTGGCGTAGAGCAGGTTCCACCAGCCGTCGGGGGATTTGTCGTAGGTGAGGTTGTACTGGGCTTCGCTCACGTAGGTATTTTCCGTCCAGGACTGGGCGATGATACGGAACGGCGACGCGCTGACGCTGGTACTTGCGAGGGCGTCGGAGAGATTCTTTTCGCCGTTCAGGAAGAGGCTCCCCGAGGGGACCGTCGTGGCGGATTTAGGGTCGACGTTAAGACTGGTGATATCCTTGGTGCAGGAGGTAGCCAGTGCGGCTAACAAGCTATATAGTATAGTGATTCTTTTCATTTCCTGATTTTTTAGAATTTGAGCTTAGCAGTGAATCCAAATGTGCGTACTGAAGGATAGACGCCGACCTGAAAGCCCTGAGAAGAGTTCTGGGCGCCGCCAAGGAAGTTGCTGTTCCCGGTGGTGTTGGTGGCAGCGTTGCTGGAATAACCTTGTTCGGGGTCGGCGTAGGGCTCGTTCTTATGGATGATCCATAAGTTGCGGCCGGTCAGGGACAGGTCGATGCCTTTGACAAAGCTGATCCCATTCAGCGCTTTTTTCGGAACGCTGTAAGTAATCGCTACCTCGCGGAGCTTCACATAAGAAGCGTCGTATACATAGGAGGCGTCGGCGAAGTTGTTATACGAGCTGAACGGGAAGTGGCCGGCGTTGATATCCGAGGCATCGAGGTAGGTGGCGTTGGGTTTGCCGTCGGCCGTGACGCCTTTGAGCAAGAGGCCACCACCGTCGCTGAGCGGGCTTCTGACGGGGTTACCCTTGGGGTTCTTGCCGGCAGTTTCCGGATAGAGGCCGGAGTAATCGCCGAAGTCCATGTCCAGCGAGTAGAGCTTACCGCCCTGCCGAACGTCGACGAGGAAGCTGAAGGTCCAGTCCTTGTACTGGAAGCTATTGGAAATACCCCCGAACCAGTTAGGCGCGATGCTGCCAATATCGGAGAACGGATTGGCTTTTTTGACATAGTTGCCGTTGCTGTCGATCAGGTGCTGACCGTTCTTGTATTCGTAATCGGTCCCCCTGATGATGCCGTACGACTTGCCGGGCTCGGCAACCAGCTGGGTGTTGAAGCCATAGCTGCCCAGCAATAAGGAGGTCTGTCCGGCATAGAGGGACAGGACTTTGTTGATGTTCTTGCTCCAGTTGACGGTGATATTCCAGCTAAAGTCGCGGGTCTTCACCGGAGTGGCGTTCAGCGTGACCTCGAAGCCCTGGTTCTGCACAGAACCTGCATTGACATAAGACTGGACAAAGCCGCTGGCGGTCGAGATCGGAACGGGCAGGATCTGGTTGACCTCGCGCGCATGGTAGTAGGTAAGGTCGAAACCGAGTCGATTGTTGAGAAAGCCCGCTTCGAGACCGAACTCATAGGTCCTGTTCTCTTCCGGCACCAGGTTTTGGTTATTGTTGGTTACCGGCGCTGCGTAAAGCGTCTGGCCGTTCAGCGGTCCTACGCTCTGGTACGTGTTCTTGACGGCATACGGCGGTGCGTCGTTGCCTACTTCGGCATAGTTGGCGCGAAGCTTTCCATAGCTAAGCCAGGTCAGGCCAGGCAGCAGACGGGAGAACACGAAGTTGCCGGAGACCGATGGATAATAGTAAGTGTTATGATCGCTGGGCAGGGTCGAGGACCGGTCCCGGCGGATGGTAGCGTCCAGGGTCAGGAACTCTTTGTAGGAAAGGGTGGCGCCGGCAAAAATACCGTCTACTTCCTTACGCCAATCCACTTCTATAGGAGCAGGCGGTGTCTGAACGGAGTTGGCCAGGGAATAGAGGTCCGGGACAACGAGACCGCCGCTGGTAGTAGCTACGATGTTGTTGCTGGAGTTCTGCCGGACATTGGATCCCAGAAGCGCCTTCAGGTTGAAGCTCTCCGAGAGCTTTTTGTCGAAATTGAGGAGCAGGTCGTAATTGGTCTCGTTGAAGGACGAATTGGACCGGGTATACTGTGCCTGGTGGACGCTGCCGATGGCGGTATGGGATTCGACGAACTGGGTATAGTCGTCGAGGGACACGCGGCCGAGCAGGTTCAGGAAGGAGGTGATCTTATAGTTTACATATACGTTGCCAATATAACGCTTGCGCTCGTCGTCTTCCGGGTTCGTGTAGCGGTTCCAGTAAGGATTGTTGTGATAGGCTACTGTGAGCGAGTCGGGTACGGCGTAGTTGCCGATCCAGTTCCAGGATGCGTTGTTATGCGCATAGAAGTAGTCGGCCTTTTGTTGCTTGAGGTTCACGTTTGTGGGCCACCATTCGCGAAAGTCCATCATGGGGTTTTCCTGGGAGCTATAGGTAAACCCATCGCGGCCGACGCCGGCCACGTCGGAATAGTTGAGCGTGGCGCCGACGGTAACCTGGTCATTGAAGTTATGGGTGCCGCCGAAGGTGAAGATATTCTTTGTAACGGTGCTATTGGGCAGGATGCCTTTATCCTCGCTATGCGTGTAGCCGGCTTTGAAGGTGCCATTGTCGTTAGCGGAACTCGCGTAGACGCTTGTCGTCGTCGTCACCGGGGTCACGAAGAAATCGGTGGGATTGTGGTGGGCGGCCGGCTGCCAGGCCGTGGCCTTGCCGTAGTTGGGGTCGCCGGGGGCAAAGGCGTCCCAGTTGTATACTTTATGGCTGGGATCATATGCGGGGCCGGTGGCGGCGTCTACGTCGGTCTGCACGATATCGACCGACTGGCCGTTGCTATTGGCTACCGGCTGAAAATAGAAGCCATTGTCGGGGCCCTGAGAGCCATAGCCCTGACCGTATTGGGTTTGATAGGTCGGCAGGGTGGATTTGTCGGGGCTGCCGACGGTGACGCCGCTGGAAATGGACACGTCCGTGCCTTTTTTGCGGGTACCTTTTTTTGTCGTGATGAGGATCACGCCGTTGGCGGCCCGGGACCCGTAGAGGGCGGAGGCGGCGGCGCCTTTGAGCACGCTCACGGACTCGATATCGTCAGGGTTGATATCGGAAGCGGTATTGCCTAGATCGAAACCGTTTTGGCTTTGGTTGGTATTGTCGTACGGTACGCCGTCGACCACGAAGAGGGCCTGGTTGGATTGGGTAAACGATTTGAATCCGCGCAGGATGACGTTGTTGGTGCCGCCGGTGGTGTTGCTCGAGGTGATCTGCAGACCCGATACTTTACCGGAGAGGTTGTCTACGAAATTGGTGGTCGGGGTGCGGTTGACCTCGTCGCCGGTGATCTGCTGGGTGGCGTAGGGCAGCGAGTTACGGGTCCTTTTGATGCCGAGGGCCGTCACCACCACTTCCTGCATATTGTTGCGGTTCCGCAGGGTGTAGGCATGGCCGCTCTCGAGGATCGATGTCTCGGCGGTGCCGAAACCGATGGCTGAGATCACCAGGATGGCATTTCTATCCGCCTGGAGTGTAAAATTACCATTTAGGTCGGCCGCGACGGAATGGTGGGAGCCTTTGATGGTGATGGTAGCGAAGGGAACCGGCTCTCCTTTGTCGTCGGTGACTTTGCCGGAGATCGTGTTTTTCTGGGCCGTAGCGGCCATGCTGAGTAGTCCGAAGAGGAACAACGTCAGTAGTTGTTTAAGTTTTCTCATTTGCGTTAGCGTGATTTTGTTAACAGTCTACTAATTCAGGGGACAAATATAATATCAAAGATGGCAAGTAAAAAATATTTTAAATATTAGTCTACTATTTTGGTAGACTAATATTTTGCCTTATCTTCGTGCCTTCATATGGCAAGCAATCGTTAGACGGGGTCGTATTTCTATACGACCCCTTTTTTTATGTGGGGGGGTGATATGGGGAGCGAGGGGTGCAATTTGGGGAATGGGATAGGCGGGACTGGGGTGCGCGACTGCTGGAATGGGCTGTGGAATAATTATTGAGATTGGATATACGTGCCTGGCGCCAGTGCTTTGGCTTTGAATTCGTTAACCAATTAAAAAGAAAGTTATGGAAGGGAAGATCATGGGAATTATTCTGTCCATTTTGGGTATTGCCGGCCTCGTGCTGGCCCTGGTATATATCAATGGGTCGGATAGCAGCAAGCATTTAACTACTTTGCTCGCCGGCGGCTTGGCTGGGGCGTTGGCCTTTTTTGCCGGCATCTGGCTGGTAGATTATAAGTGGAAAGGAAAGGCTGTAAAGCCTGAGCTCATGCGGGTAACTGAATCTTAAGAACGGTGAACTACTTAATAGCTATGAGATACGTACTATTCATCATAGGCATCATGGAAGTTGCCGCGTGGATAACCTTTATGGTGTTGTCGGTACCTTAGAGGGCGACTGGACCTCTAACCTTATAGGGAATGGGGCTCGGGTGATCGGAATAGAAAAGGCAGACCTGGTCCACCAGGTGATCGTACAGTTCCTGATCTGTACAAGGACGTGACGCCTTCATGAGACGGCCGGTGCCGGTCCTTATACGCTCGGTTTCGGTCTTGTCGAAAAGGCCAGAGGCGATCAGGGTATCGCGCAGGAAGATGGCCATCCTTTTATGGGCCTTTTGATAATTGGCGTTAGCATTGAGCGATGCTTCGTCCCTAAGCTTTTCTACGGCACGCAGGAGCTCTCCCTGCACGGTAGTTGCCGGCCCCTTTGCGGGCACTAATTCCTTCCAAATTTTATCGGCCAGCTCGGGGTAATGCAGGTTGACGGGGAAGACCGGCTGAACGGTCTTGCTGACCTGAACGGCGGGTTTTGTCGCCTCCCACTGTGCTACGGTATCTTTTACATCCTGCGCTGCGCCTTCGAGCCATTTGCGGGCGGACATGCCATAGCGGTTCTCCTTGTCCAGATCGGCGCCGAGGGCGAGCATCTTTCTGAATACGCGGAGATGGGTGGCGCGGTCTTCCCCACCCTTGCGCAGCAGCCAGCCCTGGACAGCCCAGTATACGACGCTTGAACCGTCTTCGTCGCCGGTGTTTACATCGGCATTATAGTCGAGGAAGAGGTCGAGGGCCTTTACATATTTTTCCTGCTGTACGGCGATGTGCAGGCAGTTGTAGCCGCGGCGGCAGCAGACATTCGGATTTGCGCCTTTGTCCAGCAAATAGCGGAGGAGGGGCAGGCGGTGGTCTTCATCTTCGAAGCCATAGGATAACAGCGCCTCCATGAGGACGGGCATCCATGATCCGCTGTCGGTAAAAGCATTGACATC
>JAMFRX010000183.1 GCA_026224995.1 Puia dinghuensis | reverse complement strand
CCAAATGGGCACTGGAGGGCTTTACCGAATCCTTAGCCCAGGAAGTAGCCCCATTTGGGATCCATGTGACCCTGATCGAGCCTGCGGGCTATGAAACAGACTGGGCCGGAAGTTCGGCCAAACGGGCGAAGCCCATTGCAGCCTATGATGAGATGCGTAAGGCTCCCCGGCCTACCGCGAACCGCGGCAAGCCCGAAGCGACAGCCCTGGCAATCCTGAAGATCGTAGATGCCGCCGAGCCGCCCCTGCGTCTTTTTCTGGGGACGATGCCGCTGCCGTTGATCAAGGAGCGGTATCAGCAGCGGCTGGCGACCTGGGAGCAGTGGGCGGCTGTTTCAATAGCAGCACAGGGGAACTAAACGATATTTATATGAGAAACTTTGAGATCACTTTTTCTTTCCGGCGCCATCGGTATCAGGCAGACGTAAATATCCTGCAAGGCGAGGGTCACCTTCAATATACTATAAGTCCGAAAGACGAGCATTTGCAAGAGGAATTCGGTAACCAGGTGATACATGAGTTTCCGGGGAAGTCGATGCAGCCTGCCTTTCCCGGGACTAATGAGGAGTCTGCGGCCTATTCCGAGGCGATCGTGGCGGGGCTGAAACATTTTTTGGGCAATCAGTAGAGTGCGAAAAACGCAGGACAATGTCGCAAGGAAGGCCAGCTTTTATGGGAAAACGATAATTCGTATATTCGGATCATGCAAACCTATAAACTCCTTACACCGCTTCTTTTCTTTTTGCCATTCACTTTGCTGGCACAGCAGGAAACCCCGCATTCTTTTGGCGTAAAGGTGATCGGGCATGGCCGACCGATGATCCTGATCCCCGGCCTCAAGGGTGATGGGGAGGGCACTTATGCGACGACTATTGCCCATTACAAGGATCATTACACTTGCTATGTGATCACGCTGGCTGGCTTTGCGGGGCAACCGGCGTCCAGCAGGACTGCAGATGTGTTCATGGGGCAGCGGGACGAATTACTGCAATATATCCGGGATAAGCACATAGACAAGCCGGTATTGGTCGGCTTTAGTTTTGGCGGGGTGCTGGCTTTATGGATGGCTTCGAAGGATCCGGGACTATTCGGAAAGGTGATCGATCTCGACGGCGCGCCTTATGAGTCTGCCCTTGGGGCGGCCTCGTTGAATGAAGACTCGTTGCGGAAGAGGGCGGCCGGTAATTTGGCGTATATCAATCATGCTACTCCCGCCATGGTAGCGCAGTATGATTCGATGCAGCATACGCCGGCGGCGGAGAAGGCTTCTTTTCAATTCCTGAAGTCGATGATCGAAGATACCACACAGATCCCGCTGGTCATGGCCTGGGACAAGAAAAGTGATCAGGTGGCTACGGGCAGGATGATCCTGGAAGTTATGGTATTGAACCTGCAGGATTCGGTTGCGAATATCGCGTCGCCGTTGCTGGTGCTGGGAACCTGGAATGGGGATCCGACATTTTCCTCCAAGGAGCAGGCGGAGACAGCGATGCAAAAACAATTTGCCAAGGCTCCGAATGTGAAGATCGTTTACTCTGCGGAAGGGAAACATTTTCTGATGTGGAATGATTTTGCCTGGATGACGGGTGAGATGGATAAATTCCTTAAATAAATCGCGGGTGTTGCCGGGCGGTCAGAGGTTCTTGCCCGTCAGCTGGCGAAGGACGCCACGGTAGGTCTCGCCTACGGGCAGCTCCAGCTCGCCGATGAATACGCTGTTCTTCCGTACCGCGGTTATGCTGTCTACCGAGAGGATATAGGATTTGTGGATGCGGATGAACTTATCCTTGGGCAATTCCGTCTCCATGGTCCTGGTGCTCGATCGGACCAGCAGGGGGCGTGGGGAGCTTTTTAGGTGGATCTTCACATAGTCGCCGGAGCCTTCTATCCAGATGATATCTGCGAAAAGGACCTTGATGAGGCTGTAGTCTACATTTACAAAGAAGAAATCCGCGGAGGATACCGTGGGGCCAGCGTTTGTACGTAGTTGATGAAGCTCCTGCGCTTTATAGCAGGCTTTCAGGAATCGGTCTATGCCCACTGGTTTCACCAGGTAGTCTACCACATCCAGGTCGAACCCTTCCGGTGCGAACTTCTTGTAGGCAGTGATGAGGATGACCATGGGTCGTTTGGGCATGCTTTGGATGAATTGCAGGCCCGTCAGGCCGGGCATCTGGATATCCATGAACATCAGGTCGACCTCCTTTTCCTGCAGGACCCGCGCGGCTTCGAAAGCGTCGCCGCAGCCGGCAACCAGTTCCAGGAAAGGAACTTTGCCGATGTAATCCATCACCAGGCCAAGCGCCAGGGGCTCGTCGTCTATTGCGATACATCTGAGCATTAGTGCAAGTTTAGTTCCAGCGAAACGGCAAACCAGCCGTCGGTTTCGCTGATGCGTAAAATTTGTTGGTCGCCATACAACAGCTTAAGCCGTCGTGTGACATTGCCAAGTCCGATGCCTGAGGTCTTGTCTTTGATCTCCCGGGAAGCGGGGTTGAACCGGTTCTTTACTGCAAAATGCAAGACGCCTTTGCTGACCTTTAGCGAGATGCCGATCTGTGGATCCGTTATCATGCCCACGCCGTGCTTGAAAGCATTCTCTACGAAGGGGATCAGGAGCATGGGCTCTATTTCGTAGTGGCCTTCCGGGACTTCGCAGGATGTGCTTACAGGCACTTTTGCGCCGAAGCGCTGGCGTTGAAGGTCGATATAGCTTTGGAGGTACTCCACTTCCCTGTCCAGCGGCACTTTTTCTTCATCCGTCTCGTAGAGCATGTACTGCATGAGGGAGGACAGCTTGAGGATGGTGGGGCCCAGCTCTTTTGATCTCATTTGTTCCAGGGCAACCAGGTTGTTGAGGATATTGAAAATGAAATGGGGATTGATCTGGGAGCGGAGGAAGGACAATTCCGTCTTGAGGTTTTCTTTTTGTTTTTCCTGTGCCAGCTTATCTGCCAGCATCCTGTCGCTGACGAGCCGGAAGGCGGTGCTGGTGGCGATGATCAGGAGGAAGGCCGGCAGCATGAACGCGGTAGCCCCCAGCGGGCTGAAATGGGGCAGGGTGAAGCCATATTTGAACATGCCCGTATGGATCAGCAGCATGGCGCCGAATACCAGGACGAGCGTTGCGGCATAGGTGAGGTAGCGGTGTTTGTAGAAGAGCCTTGGGGTGAGCAGGCAGGCATTCAGGTAAAAGGGGCCGATCCAGAGAATGTTGGTGATGGTATTGAGGTAGAAAAAGGCCTGATCATGGCCGTCACTATCGTGGTGGCGGGATATTCCATGATGGCTGTCCAGCAGGTAGGGCAGCGAGAGGGCTACGGCCCAAACGGCGGCGTGGGATAGAATCCGGAGGGCCCGGCCCTTGTACCAGCTTTTGTTCATGGTTATAAATATAAGATTATTGTTCGTCGCTCTGTACGTTGGTGTTCTTCCGTTTGAACAGGCTGACATCTATTTTGCCGAAATTATAGGATAGGTTCAGCCGGACCATCTGTGGGTCTTTGATGCGGCTGTAGTCCTGGGTGAAATATGTACTATAGGTGTACTGGTCCTGGGTTCTGCTGCGGAAGATATCGTTGACGCTAAGGGCTATGGCCATCTTGCCGGACAGCAGGGTCTTCTTTACGGCCAGGTCCACATCGTAAAAGGACGCGATATAGCCCTGGGCGGCGCTTTGGGACATGGAGTTCGGCGGTCCGGGCTGGTTGGAATTAGTGTTGATGGGCAGGTTGCTCTTCGACTGATAGAAACCGGACACCTGCAGCGTTAGGGTGTGGGAGAGCTTAAAATTCGTATTGAGCTTT
>JAMFRX010000182.1 GCA_026224995.1 Puia dinghuensis | reverse complement strand
GGGAAAATCGTCGTATTTGGGCGCGTGGCCTAACTGATGCAATACAGCCGCTTTCATATAGCTTTTTTACGAAGTTCGGGTTTTCCGTTGATCTACTGGTACTGCCGGTAAAGCGTGTAGAGCACTTTTTGGTCAGGCACGCCCCAGGTGCGGGTAGTATCCTGTTCGAAATGGCGTTTGAAGGCCATGGTCGCGGCGCTGCTGTCCCGAATATCATAGCCGACGAGCCGGAGAGCCATGAGGCTGTTGAAATTATCGGGGACCGCGATGCCGGTGGTGTCGCCATACCAAAATCCAAAGCCTTTGTCCGCGAGCTGCTTCCAGGGGAAGAGGGCGCTGGGATCGTTCTTTCGGGTAGGCGCTATGTCCCCATGACCGATAAAATTGGCGGCGGGGATGCCGTAGGATGTTTTAAGCCGGGTGAGCAAATGAAGCAGGCTATTGATCTGAACATCGGGGAACGGTTCGAAGCCATCGTTGTCGAGCTCGATGCCGATAGATATAGAGTTTACGTCCGTGACGTTTCCCCACTTGCTGAGTCCGGCCTGCCAGGCCCGCAGATAATCGTTGAGCATATGGTGAACCGTTCCGTCGCGGCAGATGACATAGTGTGCGCTCACCTGAGTGCGGACCGTGGTGAAGGTTTGCAGGGTCTGCGGGCAGCTGTTCTGGGCGGTATGATGGATGATGACGAAGTTAGGCTTGCGCAGGTTGAAGTTGATGGTGCCTACCCAGTAAGGCGCCGCGGGAACCGAGTCGGCGCCGGTGGTCAGGGGCGTCTCACCTATCTGCTGCGCGTATTGTTTGGCCTGCTTCTTATATTGCTTGTTGGTAGTCCTGTATGGGTTGACCCTGCATCCTGCAAGGAGAAAAAGAAAAAGAAAAAAGATGGAATGCCTCATAACGCGAATATACGCTTTCACGGGTTGTCCAATCCGGCGATCTTCGTTTGTTAAAGGGTAAATATAATAAGATGGCACCTGTAACAAATCCCAGGCCCAGGACCCTTGTGAGCGGCCGGGTCTTCGGCGAATCTGCCCGTTGGCATGAAGGCCGTTTTTGGTTTTCGGATTGGGGAACGCAAGAGATCATTGCCGTCGATCCCAACGGCAAGAGCGAAGTCTTTTTGCGCGTTCCTTTCACTGAGTTCCCTTTTTGTTTTGACTGGCTGCCTGACGGGCGGATGCTGATCGTTTCGTCGAACTGGCAGCCGCTGTTATGCCGGGAGGCCGACGGATCGTTGTCGTCCTATGGCGATCTGGGCGGGCTGAAGTCAAAGGGCTGGAATGAGATCGTCGTTGACGGTCGTGGCAATGCCTATGTCAACGGAGGGGGCTTTAACCTTTGGCCGGAGAGCCCTATGCTCCCGGGATCATCGCTCTGGTGAGGGCCGATGGCAGGACCCTGCAGGTAGCGGATGGCATCGCCTTTCCCAATGGCATGGCCGTGACGCCCGACAACTCCACGCTGATCGTCGCCGAGTCTTATGGAAAAAGGCTTACCGCCTTCGACATCGCCGCGGACGGCAGCCTGCGGAACCGGCGGATATGGGCCGACCTGGGAAGCGGTGTTCCCGATGGCATCTGCCTCGATGCGGAGAATGCGATCTGGTATGCGGATGTACCTAACAAATGCTGCGTACGCGTACGCGAAGGGGGTGAGGTCCTGGAGACTATAGTCATCGACCGGGGCTGCTTCTCTTGTGCCCTGGGTGGCGTCGACAGGACAACGCTGTTCATAGTAGCTACGGTCTGGCGGGGGCCAGCCCACATGTTCGAAGAGCCGCGAAGCGGACAGGTATTGGCAGTGTCGTCTATCACAAATGTTAATAAGATGTAATTGGCTACCAATGAAGGAAAAAGACACCGACTTGGAGCAAGATTTGTTTTAGATAGGGTAACTTAAAATTTACGATCTTGAAAAAAGCACTTCTATTTTCGTCGTTGCTGCTTGCCTTGTGTTCCTGCTTCAGCACAGGCTTCGCGCAAATCCACATCTCGATCAACATTCTTCCCGCCGAGCCCTTTGTCGAACGGCCGCAACAGCCGACGGCCAATCACGTCTGGGTAGAGGGCGAGTGGGTCTGGCAGAACAACAATTATGTTCGTCAGCCGGGCTATTGGACGGTGCCCGAAAAAGACCATATTTGGGTGAAGGGTGAATGGATGAAAAACCCTGACGGCAGCTCCTTCTGGCAGCCGGGTTACTGGAAACCGATACCGCATATGGGTGTGGCTTCGTGGATACCCGAACCGAACTACCTGCGGCCGCCAAGGCCATCCGGCAGACATCTCTGGGTAAACGGCGAATGGATCTGGATGAACAACCATTACATGTACCAAACGGGCTACTGGACGGTTCCCGAGGCGAACAAGGTCTTTATCAAAGGGCACTGGGCGCAATGGCCGAATGGCGAATGGTATTGGGTACTGGGCTACTGGAAAAGGATACCCGACAATGTATTCGTGAGCTCCTATCCGCCCGATCCCGTGGAAAACCGGCCGCCCCCACCTTCAGCCCAGCACATCTGGATAGAAGGCGAGTGGGTCTGGAGGAACAATACGTATTCCTGGCAGCCGGGCTACTGGATGATGCACGACCCGCATAAGCTTTGGGTAAGAGGATACTGGCATCAACGGCAGGATGGCGGATGGTATTGGGTAGATGGTTATTGGGAGTGGGTTTAAATGGACTAAAAGATAAGGCCCCCGTGATCCGGGGGCCTTATCTTTGTATTATGAAACCCCCGCGTCTGTTCTCGATCTACTGGGAGCTCAGGCTCCTGCTATACCTGGGTGTACTGTTATTTACAGGGGGATTGGGCATCCTGGTATACAAAAACATCGATACGATAGGCCACCAGGCGGTACTCGCTTTTATCG
>JAMFRX010000181.1 GCA_026224995.1 Puia dinghuensis | reverse complement strand
GTCAACATCCCCATCGGCATCGCCACCATCCTGCTGACCTTCCGCTATCTCTCCTTCCTGCGCGACCAACCTCGCACCCAGCCAAGATTCGACTTCCAGGGCTTCCTCTGGTTCTCCCTCTGCATCGTGGCAGTACAGGTAGCCGTCTCCGCCATCTCTAAAGGCGGCGCCCTGAAGCTGATCGCCGCCGCCATCACAACGGTGGCAGCCCTCTGGCTCTTCATCCGCAGCGCACGACGCCCTCAGCCCCTGCTCGACCTCACGGTCTTCCGCTCCGCCGACTTCAATAACTCCGCCATCATCATCATCATCCGCAGCGTCGCCCTCTTCGGCGGCATGTTCTTCCTGCCCTTTCTGCTACAGGGACTGCTGGGCTATACCACCATCCAAAGCGGCCTGCTGATGCTGCCTAATGCACTGATGATGCTCGTATCGCGGCCCTATGCCGGTAAAAAAGCGGACCAGGGACTGATCAGAAGCGTTTCCATCACCGGCATCATCATCGTCGCCCTAAGTATGTTCGGGTTCTCCCACATCAACGTAGGCACCTCCATCTTCATTATCATGATCCCGATGCTGGCACGCGGGCTCGGCATGAGCCTGCTCGTAGCCCCGGTGTCCACCGCCCTGCTCAACTCCGTCAGCCGTGAACAAACGTCAACCGCCACGTCTATGAACAGCCTCCTCCAGCAGCTGGGCGGCTCCATCGGCATCGCCGTCTTCGGAGTCATGCATCAATTCATCTACTCCCACTACCTTAACAAACAATATAAGGCCCCCGTCGCCGAGCACTTCGCCCTGCAGGACGGATTCCTGATCTCAGCCTTCGTGATCGCCCTGGCGCTCATCCCGGCTATCCGCCTGCCGCAAAAACATCTTGTCCGCGTAAAAGAAAATCTGGAGCCGCAACACCAATTGTAAATTTTTCAGTAACTTTATAGCTATCATTCACCAAAAAAAAGGAGGTATTCATGCTATCTACAGATCAATCATGGAAACCTTCGGTTAATTTCGCTTAACCGGGTTACTCCAAAAAATAATCTGATGAAAAAGAGGCTGTCCATGGACAGCCTCTTTTATTTTCTTCATCATTATCTCGTCTTTATTTCATCGCATTCAGCGAACTATTCTTCCAGATATTTGTATACGTTCTTCCGGTACAGCTCAAATTCTTCCAGATTAGTAAACTCTTCGAACCGGTAAGCAGGCCCATTCCGTTGTTCACGTTCCAACGCAACCACGCCGCCACCGACAAGAGCCTTTTTGGCCCGCTGAAACACATCATTCAGCGAAGCCATATCCTTGATCATCTGCCATTCCTCGATTTTACCGACATTTATAACATAATCATCCATATTACATGCAATTTAGAACACTTGGGAACACAGACGTAAAATTATCCGCCATCGGCCTGGGATGCATGAGCATGAATCATGCCTACGGCGAGCCTGACGACAAAGAGTCCATCGCCACCCTGGAAAAGGCCATCGAGATCGGCATCAACTTCTGGGATACCGCAGATATCTACGCGAACGGCGCCAACGAAGAGCTGGTCTCGCGGGTGCTCCTGCCCAACAGGCAAAAGGTCTTCATCGCCACAAAATTCGGATTTCTTTCGTATGCCGACGCCAGAATGGGCGGCTTCGACGGTTCGCCGGCCTATGCTAAGAAAGCCGTGGAAGCCAGCCTCCGCCGGCTGCGCATCGAAACCATCGATCTCTATTATGTACATCGCGTCGACCCGAACGTGCCCATCGAAGAGACAGTGGGCGCCATGGCCGACCTTGTGAAAGAAGGCAAGGTCCGCTACCTGGGCCTTTCCGAGGCTTCCCCGCAGTCCATCCGCCGCGCCCACGCCGTACACCCCATCAGCGCCCTGCAAAGCGAATATTCGATCCTCACCCGGGACGTAGAAAAAGAGGTGCTGCCCCTCTGCAAGGAGCTGAACATCTCCTTTATCCCCTTCAGCCCGCTGGCGCGTGGACTGATGACCAATGCGCTTGACACCGCCTCCCTGGGAGCCAGTGATTTCCGCCGCAACCTGCCCCGCTACCAGGGAGAGCATGCAGACAACAATCGCCAGCTCGCTGGTGGCTTCGCCGCCCTGGCCGAATCGAAAGGCTGTACCCCCGCACAGCTGGCCCTCGCCTGGGTGCTGGCCCAGGGCCAGCATGTCATCCCCATCCCTGGTACAAAACGCCGCAAATACCTGCTGGACAATGCCGGCGCCGTCGACGTCAACCTCGACAAAAACGATTTCGCGGCAGTCGAGGCGCTGCTCCAAGAATACCCCAATATCGGGGACCGCTATAACGAGGCTAACAAGAAGTACGTAGATAAGAATTAATGAATCGGGCCCGGCCTCCGGCCGGACCCGATCTCCTACTTGCTCTATTCTGCACAGCTCATCTGCTTGTAGTTATCGATGACGTTTTAGTTTTAGGAATTTTTCTGCAGCAAAAGTATGGAGGCGTGAACGTTAAGGCAATACCACTTTAGTGTAGATTATAATGCGTTATAATTTGAAAAATACTACTTTAGGGTTATAACATATACCCTTTTCGTAGTATGTAGTTACCAGTCTGTAGTAGGTAGCGGTCAGTGGCCGGTTAAAAATTGTCCTGAAGAAGCGAAAATGTATCCGTTGTTTTTGTAGCCGATGATGGATATTAGTGGCAATCTTTTTCACCTTGAGCTACCAAAATATCTTCCTGGCACTTTTCCTCGTCCTGCAAGGCCCCATAGGGGTTATAGCCCAGCCACTCACCACCGCCGGCGTTCCGGCGCAGCTGGTGATCCGCCCCGCCGGGGCGCATAGCATCCGCGTCACCCTCAAGCCGCTGAGCTGGCCCGGCGACGAGCCCTTCTCCCCTGCATTGGTAGACAATCCCTACCCTGCCCCGGTGATCGTCCTCTCGGAGCTATCGGCGCCCCTTACCCGCCAGGTAGGCAGCCTGCGGGTGGAGGTAAGTCCGGCTCCCCTTACCGTAAAGATCACTACGGCGGATGGCAAGCCCATACAGAAGCTGGTCTTCCTCGACAGCGCCCTCTCCTTCGCGTTAGATGATGCTCCCGTGCTCGGGCTGGGCGAAGGCGGCCATAAGCCTGCGCCGCATTCCGACTGGCGGCATGCACCTATAGAGTTCGATCGGCGTGGGCGCCTCCAGTACATGCAGCCCCGCTGGCAGAGCGACGCCTATGGCTCCCGTAACCCCGTCC
>JAMFRX010000180.1 GCA_026224995.1 Puia dinghuensis | reverse complement strand
TTCATGAAATTTATGCAGGCCAGCAGCAGGATGGCCACTGCGATGGTGCTGAATAGCCGGACGAAGCGGATCTGGCCGCCAAAGGCTTTTCCGTCTTTGAAATTCCCATAGAGATGGTATTTGTCCAAGGGTTGCAGGAGGATGGTCTCCTTGCTGCCCGACAAGTGCTTTTGCGGGATATTGGCGATACGGGCGGAGACCTTGTTTATGTCCACACCTTCGTTGACCTCGGCATACATGACGGCAAAGCGGCTGCTCCATTGCTGTCGGGTTCTTTCGACCCAACCATGGGTAGAGACATATTTATCCCAGGGAAGGAGGAAGTCGATAAAATGAAAATCAGTGTTGGCCGGCAGGTCTTCGTAGACGCCTGCTACGGTGAAGGAGAGCTGGTTGTCGATACGCACCGTCTGTCCCATCGCGTCGGCCTTGCCGAAGAGGGATTTGGCGGTGGAGGCAGTCAGCAGGATGGAGGAAGGATCCTGCAGGGCTTTGTCGCTGCCTTGCAGCATATGGAGGGTAAGCATGGCCGGCAGTTCGGCGCCGACCCAGCGGCAACGTTTTTCTACTTTGGTGGGAGCGGCCGTCGCATTGGCCGATGCATGTGAAGGCGCTGACCCGGCCGATAAAATATGCGTCTCGAACCCAGTGGCTCGCGCCAGCCGCTTGAAATCACTGCCATACTGCTGCCGCAGCTCACCCTCCAGTGCCACGGCGACATAGCGATCCGTGTTCATCTCCCCGTTGACGATCTGCGTGTCGTAGACGATGGCCAGCCGTTTGTGGTTGCGATGGTAATAGTTGAAGGTGGTCTCGTTCCATACCCATAAGCCTATGAGCAGGGCGACGGCCATGCCCGTGGCCAGTCCGGCGATATTGATAAAGCTATAGACCCTGTTGCGGGTCAGGTTACGGAAGGCGATAACGAAATAGTTTTTTAGCATTTGATTATCGTTATTCTGTTCTTAAGCTTTTTACCGGGTTAGCCAACGCTGCCCGCACGGCCGTCCAGCTGACCGTCAGCAGGGTGATCACGAGCGTACCCGCTCCGGTGGCTGCGAAGATCCACCAGGCTATTCCCGTGTGGAAGGTATAGTTCTGCAGCCAACGGTGCATGAGGATGCCGGCGAGCGGGGCGGCTATTGCCAGCGACAGCGCTACCAGCAGCACGAACTCGCGGGACAGGAGCCGCCAGATGCTGAACACGGTGGCGCCCAGCACGCGGCGGACGCCGATCTCCCTGACCCGTTGCTCGGCCATGAAGGCGGCCATACCGAAGATACCCAGCGCGCTGATGAACAGCGCAAAAAGGGCAAAGCAGGCGGCCAGTGTTCCGATTCGTTGTTCGGTGGCGAATGTTTGGGCATATTGGTCATCGACAAAATGGTAGTCGAAAGCCGCCGAAGGCAGGACATGCAAGAAGGCGGCACGGATGGCCGTGAGGGCGTCGCCAACCGGGACGCCGGGCCGCAGCTTCATGAAGAACCAGGTGTGGTTGAAATCGTGGTTCAGCAGGTACACCGTCTGGTAGGCCGGCTCGTAGGGCGAGCCTTCGATCATATTTTTTACGACGCCGATAACGGTATAGTGCTTGTCGTCCCAGGTCACTGGTGTGCCAATAGGGTGTTTGAGCCCCATGAAGGCGACGGCGGCCTCATTCAAAAGGATGCCATTGGAATCCGTGGCGAACCTTCGCGAGAAATCCCGCCCTTCCTTGATCTGCCAGCCGATGGTAGACCCATATTCCTGTGAGATGCTGATGGTAGCGAAGTCTCCTTGCGTGGACGGGTCTTTGCCCGGCCATTTGAAGCCGGTGAAGCTTTCCCATACCTGGGTGGTGGGGCTGGATGAGACGGCGGTGTTGGCCACTACACCCGTGCGCAGCAGTTCCTGGCGGAGCGTCTCCGTCTGGCTGCCGAATTCGGCGACGGTGATGGGAATTGCCAGTAGCCGTTCCCTGTCGTAGCCCGTGGGCCGGTCCTGTGCAAACTGTACCTGACGGAAGACGACGATGGTGCCGATGATGAGCAGGATGCTGACGCCGAATTGGAGGACTACGAGCGCCCTCCGGGGAACCCCGGCCCAACGGCCTGCGCGTAATGAGCCTTTTAGTACGGCTATCGGGCGGAACGACGAGAGGTAGAGGGCGGGATAGCTGCCGGCCAGCAGTCCTGTACAGGCACTGAAGCCCAGCCCTGTGACCCAGAGCCAGGGGTTGGCCCAATTAATAATGACCTGCTTAGCGGCGAGTGCATTAAACCTGGGCAGGGCAAGCCCCACGAGAACCACAGACAGCAAAAAGGCGACGAAAGCCATGACCATGCTCTCGCTATAGAATTGGAGTACCAGCTGACCCCGCATGGAGCCGAGCGTTTTTCGGATCCCCACTTCCCTTGCGCGTCGTTCGCTGCGCGCCGTGCTGAGGTTCATGAAATTTATACAGGCCAGGAGCAGCACGAAGCCGCCGATGGTCCCGAAGAGCCATACGAACTGGATGGCGCCGCCGGTGTTGACACCGTCCTTGAACTCGGAATGGAGGTGCCACCGGTTCATGGGCTGGACGAAGACCTGGGAGTGATAGGCGGCGGCGAGCGGGTTATTACCCATATGGAGGAGGGTGCTGTTCCGCAGCCGGGCGGAGAGCGCCGTGACATCGATGTTGTCGGCCAGTTCCACGTAGACCTCCACCAGGTCATAGCCCCAGTCCGTCTGAACGTCCCTGACCCAGCTGTTCTCCGCGGCGAACAGGGCAAAGGGCGCGATGAACTCTACCCCTTTGAATGCGGAGTTGGCGGGCAGGTCGGTATACACGCCTCTAACGGCTACCGTCATCTGGTTGTCGAT
>JAMFRX010000179.1 GCA_026224995.1 Puia dinghuensis | reverse complement strand
GCCAACTGCTCAGTCCTGCTACTGGAAAAGGCGGAGGATCCGCACTCGCCCTTGAAGCAGCTTCCTTTCGGGATCCGCGGACTCTCCGCGCCTACTATCGAAACGCTTTACCGCCGTGGGTTGCTAAGCCAACTCGAAATACATAAACGGATTAAAAGCCCCCACTCAAACGCCGTACAAGGGGCTCGTCGTCAGGTAGGACACTTTGCCGGCATTCCGTTCCTTGAAGGCGATATCGACACGGCACAGTGGAGCCATCGCCTGCCAAGCTCGCCTGCCACCAGCCTGATCTCTGAAATGGAGGAGCTTGAAACGGTGCTGGCCCGCCGCGCGGAAGCCCTCGGGGTAGCCATCAAGCGCGGCCTTGCCATCACTGGCTTTCACCAAACCGAGGACGGGGTAACTGTTCAGTCCGGTGAGCAATCTTTTCAAAGTAAATGGCTCATAGGCTGTGATGGAAGCCGTAGTGTTGTCCGCAAGGCCGGTGGTTTCGAATTCGCCGGCACGGAGCCGGAATTTACCGGCTATTCTACTAAAGTGGACATAGCCGATCCGGAGAAGCTCAGCCCGGGCCGGAATGTGACACCGACGGGAATGTACCTGCAATCCCAGCCAGGTTATCTGATGATACAGGATTTTGATGATGGGGCATTTCATGGTTCAGATGAGCCAATCACGCTTGAACATGTGCAGGCGGTGTTACGCCGCGTCTCGAACACCGACGTCACCATTAGCGCCCTGCATATCGCAACCACGTGGACGGACAGGGCACGGCAGGCCACATCCTACCGTAACGGACGGGTACTCCTGGCCGGTGATGCGGCGCATATACACGCACCATTGGGAGGCCAGGGGCTTAACCTTGGACTGGGCGATGCCATGAACCTGGGCTGGAAGCTAGCCGCAACCATCCAAAATAGAGCGCCGGAAGGTTTGCTGGACAGCTATTATACCGAACGGCACCCAATCGGGGTACAGGTCCTGGATTGGTCGCGCGCCCAGGTTGCCATCATGGGGCCAGAGCCCCATGCGCGTGCGCTGAATGCAATTTTCCGTGACCTGATGAATACACGCGACGGCGCCACCTATATGGCAGGACGGGTATGGGGTGTGCACACACATTACGATCTCGGTGGCGACCATCCGCTGACAGGCCACAGCGTTCCCAACTTTGAGCTGGAAGGCGGTGAAGGAATCGGCGATCTAATGCACGATGGCCAGGGGATACTGCTTGACTTCGATGGGCGTGCGTCCCTAAAAACGTTGGCGGGTGAATATGGCGACCGGATGAAGTATGTCTCAGGCAGCGCAAAGGAACAATTAGGCTTGAGCGCCGTATTGATCCGCCCTGATGGGATTATCGCCTGGGCTACAGACAAAAACCCTGATTACGGCGAGCTCCAAAAGGCGGCCGCCCGCTGGTTTGGGATCAGGCAGTAAAAAACGGCGGATCGGACAGCCGGTGTATCGTAAACGTACAGTCGACCACCGCAGCCAACTTACAACTAATTGATTAGGAGTTCGGAGCGAATCCGGCACCTTTCTGGTTGAGGATTTGGCAATCAACGCTTTTTATGCTTAAGAACTTCTTCACCATCGCCTGGCGTAACCTTTGGAAGAACAAGGGGTATGCCGGCATCAATATTTTAGGACTTTCTCTTGGCATTGCATGCAGCATCCTGATCTTTACCCTGGTGAGCTATCACCTGAGCTTCGATGACTTCCACCATAACAAGGCCCGCATCTACCGGGTCGTAACCGAATTTCATGACGAGGTGGCGGACTATTCCCAGGGCGTACCCAGCCCTTTGGGCAAAGCCTTCCGCAAGGATTTCGGTTATGCCGAAAAGGTAGCACGGGTAATAAATTACAATGACGCGCTCATCAGCTTCAAGAGCGGGGACGAGCTCAAAAAATTCAAAGAAGAGAGTGGCATTGCCTATGCGGAACCTGCTTTCTTCGACATCTTCGATTTCCCCCTGCTGCAAGGCAACAAGGCTACCGTCCTGCAGCTTCCGGGGCAGGCTATCATTACTGAAAAGCTCGCTAAGAAATACTTTGGGGACGGGAGCGCTGCGATGGGGAAGACCATTCGGGTGAATAATAAAAGGGATTTCCAGATTGCCGGTATCCTGAAGGATATTCCCGTTAATACGGACCGGCGTCAGGAGATCTATGTTTCCTACGATAACCTGATAGATCAGAACAAACGGCTGGCCAGCGACAGCAGTTGGGGCAGCATCTACAGCGAGTGCATGTGCTGGGTGCTGTTGAAGCCGACCGTCACTGTCGCACAGGTGAATCGGGGGCTTACACAGATGGGGAAGACCTATCAAGAGGGGCGGGACAGGCAGACCACCATCTTCCGGCTGCAGCCGCTGGCGGACATTCACTTTAATGCCGACTTTGACGGCTATGCGGATAAGAAATACCTGTGGGCGCTGTTCTTCATCGGGCTGTTCATCATCGTGACGGCTTGTGTGAACTTCATTAACCTGGCTACGGCCCAGGCGCTCAACCGGAGTACGGAAGTGGGCATCCGCAAGGTGCTCGGCGGCCTTCGGGTGCAGCTTTTCTGGCAGTTTATCATGGAGACCGCCTTCATCGCGATTGCCGCGCTGGTCGTGGGCTATTTCCTCGCCCTGGCCGTCCTGCCTACGGTGAATGCCCTGTTCAAATCGGAGATCAGCTTCCATTTTTTCAGCAATCCCGCCGCCATCGCCTTTTTGATGGGGCTGCTCCTTGCCGTTATCTTCCTCTCCGGCTCCTATCCCGGGCTGGTGCTGTCGCGTTTTAAACCGGTGGCTGCGCTGAAGAGCAAGCTGTCGCAGAAAGAGGTCGGCGGCTTCTCCCTGCGGCGCATCCTCGTGGTGGCCCAGTTCACGATCTCCCAGATGCTGATCATCGGTACGATCGTCATCGCCGGACAGCTCCACTATGCGCAGACCTCCAACTTAGGATTCGACAAGGAAGCGGTCGTCCTGCTGCCGCTGCCGCAGCACGATGCGGCGAAGCTCAATACCATGCGGACACGCATCGCTGCCATCGCCGGTATCCGGGATATCACTTTCTGCGGAAGCGCCCCGGCTTCCGAATCCAACAGCTCCACCAATATCCGTTTCGGGAACAGACGGGAGGATGAACACTGGGAGGTCATGACAAAATATGCCGACGTGGATTACCTGCATGCCTTCGGACTCAAGCTCGCGGCGGGCCGGAATTTCTTTCCTAGTGACACCGTGCGGGAGTACCTGATCAACGAGACCATGGTGAAACGACTGAACCTGGGATC
>JAMFRX010000178.1 GCA_026224995.1 Puia dinghuensis | reverse complement strand
TCGTTTTCTCTCGAAAAAGACGGTCATATTTGTCGAATTTTTTCGCTTATATAACCTTACCATAAATACTTGATTTATGCGCTGTTGCTTCCATTCTTTCAAAGATCTTTTGGCTTTTTGCCGTACCATTCTTTCGAACGGGATGCAAAGGTAAGAGCCTTTATGAATTCACCAAAAACTTTCGGTCGTTTTTTGCTGCGAAGTTATTCACAACACAACCGACATTTTTTGAGCTTCTTCCGTAATTTTTAGAGCGGACGGCAAAGATACGATTAGAATTGTTACGACCAAATTTTTTCGACCTTTTTCCTTTCCGCTTCTTTTAAAGAACTGTTCCGATTATCGCTAAACTTTTGTGAGCATTCCGGCCATTTCTTCTCTTCTCTCCTTCTTCTCGCGGGCCGTGTTTTTCAAATCGGGTTGCAAAGATAAGCAGTTGTACATCGCTGCCAAATATTTTTTGAAGGAAAAGTTGCGTAAACCCGTGAAACACAGTGCCGGCAACGGTTTGGGCGAAATAAAAAAATCAGGGGTTTTTCGGGAGGCCGGACTAACGTCAACGAATGACGTCGTCTCCCGCGCAGCCGGCTGAAGTCAGCGGGCAGTCTCGAACATACTAACGGGGTAGTATACCTGATGAAGGAAGAGGCCGTGTCCGGGCGCGGAAAAATCCACCAGCCGGTTGTCTTTCTGCCGCAGCACCTCTGCGAACTGCGCCACGCTTAATTTCCCGCGTCCGACCTGCAGCATGGTGCCCACCAGGCCGCGTACCATTCCGCGCAAAAAGCGGTTGGCTTTGACGCGGTAAACGAGGCCCTGGGGCTCTTCCGTCCAGGCGCTTTCGGAGATGTCGCAGAGGAAGGTTTTCACCTGGGTGCTGCGTTTGGAAAAGGCGGTAAAATCATGGTATTCCATGACAAGGGCGGCGGCGGCATGGAGCTGGTCGTGGTCGAGGGTATAAGGAAAGTAATAGGCGCGGTCGGCTATGAAGGGGTCTTTCTGCCGGTAGAGGTAGTACCGGTATTCACGGCTGAGGGCATCATAGCGGCAGTGGGCGTCGGGGGCGACGGGGTGGATGGCTTTGAGGACGATATCCGGGGGGAGGATGGCGTTGAGGTTATAGAGCGCGCGTTGTTCGATAATCCCCTCGTAGTCAAAGTGAAAGAAGTTCTGGAGGGCATGAACGCCGCCGTCGGTGCGAGAGGAGCCGGTGAGGGTGAGCTGCTGGCGGAAGAAGGTCCGGAGAGCCTTTTCCATCTCTTCCTGAATGGAGTTGGCGTTGTCCTGGATCTGGAATCCGCTGTAGTGGGTGCCTTTGTAGGCTATTTCCAAGAAATATCTGGGCATGGGAGCAAAGATAAGGGGGAAGCCGGACGAGCGCGCAAGCCAGAGGCGCGCTTACGGTCCGGCGGGAGGGAGCTACTGATGGGTCAAAACCTTAAACTTACTGATGTATACGGGATCGGCAAGGAGGTTGGAGAGCTCGTGAAAGCGTTCGTCAGCGGCGAAGGGCCAGGCCGCTTCGAGGAAACGGAATTTGGTGGCTTCGGCGGTGAAGACTTCGCAGAGGGCGCGGATCTGCCGGGTAGAGAAGCATTTGAGCTTAAAGGTCTTACGGGCGGCGGCAATGCGATCTTCGTCTTTGGTGAGGTAGAGCATCTTTTCCCGCAGCTTGTCCAGGTCATAGTCCGTGGCGAAGTCGTGGCAGTCGGAGTTGACATAAGGCAGTGGCTTAGCCTGACGGTGAGAAAGGGTATCGGTATGGGGCCGCGGAGTTTCGGTCGGAGGTGTAGTAGCGGGCCTGGTGGCGGTGCTCTGGCTGAAGGTGGGGCTGTCGGGATTGGGGCCGTGGCCACGGGAAGGCTGGGTAGTATCGGTGGCATGGGCCTGGTGTCCGGGGGTCGTGGTGACCGGGGTGCTGGAAGATACGGGTGGATCGGTAGGGATTATGACGACTATGGTGTCGGCTTTAGCGCCACGGGAGTGGTCTGCGTAGACCAATCGGACGCCGTGCTGGAGCTTCCGTTCGCTGAGCTTGGTGACGCTTGTGGGCCGGTAAAGCGGGGTGGTGGTGGAATCCGTTTTGGGCGCGGCTTTGTGGGCGGCGTTACCGGCGACGGGCCGGTAAAGGAGGTTGGTGGTGTCGGGGGTGGTTGTGGGTGGACTGGTCGGGGGTATGGAGGCGGTAGTGGCAGGCAGGGGAAGGGTCACAGGAGGGGTGGCGGGTGCCGGAGTGGCAGCCGTGGTGTCGACTGTGCGGGGAATGTTGGCCGCGGTAGCCCGGGTGGTATCGGAATGGATGGCCGCGGCCAGGGTGTCTGACGAGGGTGGCGGCGTAGCTATGGTGGTATGAGCTGTGTCGGCGGGGAGGCTATTGGGGACGGCGGCAACGGCCATGGTATCGGCACGGGTATTGGCTTTTGCCACGGAAGCGCTGTCGGCGGGCGGCGGCGTCAAGGCGTAGGTATTATATAAGACAGCGGTGTCGTGCACCACGCCGGCCATCATCCGGGAGAAGGCGTCGTCTTTTTTAACTCCGGGGGAGCGGAACTCGTCGCCTACTGCGCCACCCCCAGAAAGAGTAACGTAATTCTTTCCCTGGACATCAAATAGCTTCCAGCTGCCATCGGCGTCGCTTTTCAGCTGGAAGTCCTGGTCTTTCTCGTGTATGCTGAAGCTATAGCGGGATTCGGGGGTCGATTGGCCCGGGAAGCCGATGGCAATCTGATAGCTGCTATCCCGCAGCTGCGAGAGGATGAGATGACCTTCCGGGGAGGAGCTGTAGAACTGGCTGTCGAGGCGGACATAGAAGGGCTGCCGGTTATCGGCCCCGATGAAAACGAAATAATTCTGAGCGAAGCTCGTACCTACGGTGAAAGACAATATAATGATCAGACCGATCTTAGACATGTTTTGGAGTATTGTTCTCCAGCAGATGCCCGCGGCAGACGGGATCACTGAGACTATAATTTAGCATTTATGGGGCAAACCTGTTGCAAGTTAAGGAAAACGCTAGTTTAATGGATGATACATTTATCGAATAATCGCTATATCCCGGGGAAGCCGATTGCGGGCGTACCGGGAACAGGATGGATGGAAGAACCAGGGGGTAAGCCCGATCGGCCAATAAGAGCGGCGGGTGGGAGGGATGGAAGGAAACAAGGCTATAAGGGAAACGATTATCTTAGCGCCAGAAAAAAAATATTATGCATTTGATGGAACAATTGAGTCACAGAACAAAAATGATTGCCACACTGCTCGCGGGCTTTATGAGCTGCTCCCTGCTGATCCAAGCGCAGCGGGAGACGCCGCCGGCGGGAGATGAACCCTGGAAAAAGGTCTACAGGGCCTCGGCCACCAAGTACGATGACCTGGTGAATACCAAGCTGGAAGTAAAATTCGACTATGCCAAGGCCTATATGTATGGCAAGGCCTGGGTGACGCTGAAGCCCCACTTCTACCCTACCGATACGGTTGACCTGGATGCCAAGGGTATGGATATCCACGAGGTAGCGATAGACAAAGAGGGGAAAAAGGAACCCCTGAAGTATGATTATGACGGGATGGTGCTGCGGATACACCTGGGCAAGAAGTATAAAAACACGGAGAAGTACACGCTGTTCATAGATTACACGGCCAAGCCGAATGAGCTGAAGATGCACCATGGCAGCTCGGCTATCACCGATGCGAAGGGCCTGTATTTCATCAACCCCAAGGGCGAGGAGAAGGACAAACCTACTGAGATCTGGACGCAGGGGGAGACGGAGGCCAATTCCGTATGGTTCCCGACGATAGACAAGCCGAACCAGAAAAGCACTGAAGAGATCTATATGACGGTGCCTTCCAAGTATGTCACCCTGAGCAACGGGCTGATGGTCGACCAGAAGACGAATGGCGACGGGACCAGGACGGACCACTGGAAGATGGACCTGCCGCATGCGCCCTACCTTTTCTTTATGGGGGTGGGCGACTATGCGATCGTAAAAGACTCCTACAAGGGAAAAGATGTCGCCTACTATGTAGAGAAAGACTTTGCGCCCGTGGCACGCCGGATCTTCGGGCATACGCCGGAGATGATCGCCTTCTATTCCCGGATCACGGGGGTCGATTTCCCCTGGGCCAAGTATGACCAGATCGTAGGCCGGGACTATGTGAGCGGGGCGATGGAGAATACGACCTCTACGCTGCATGCGGAGAATGCGCAGCAGGATGCCAGGGAGCTTACGGATGGCAACCAATGGGAGGATGTGATAGCGCATGAACTCTTTCACCAGTGGTTCGGAGATTATGTGACGACGGAGAGCTGGAGCAATATCACCCTGAACGAATCGTTCGCCGACTACAGCGAGACGCTATGGAATGACTACAAATATGGCAAGGACGCGGGCGACGCGGTGAACTATCAGGGTCTGCAGAGCTATCTGCAGCAGCCGGAAAATGCCGACAAGGACCTGGTCCGTTTCTATTATTCCGACAAGGAGGACGTTTTCGACCAGGTGAGCTATCCCAAGGGGGGCCGGATCCTGAACATGCTGCGGAACTATGTTGGCGACAGTGCTTTCTTCAAATCCCTGAACCTCTACCTGACGACCAATAAATTCAAGAGCGCCGAGGCGGCGAACCTGCGGCTGGCCTTTGAAGAGGTCACCGGAGAAGACCTTCACTGGTACTGGGACCAATGGTACTACAGCAACGGCCATCCGAAGCTGACGATCGACTACGTGTATGACGATGCGGCTGGAAAGGTACAGGTCATCGTGAATCAGACACAGGAGACGGGCAAGATCTTCAAGCTGCCCTTTGCCATAGACGTATATAACGGTCCTATGAAGGAGCGGCATAAGGTCGTGCTGGAGAACAAGACGGATACCTTTACGTTCGCCTATAAGAATCACCCCGACCTGGTGAATGTCGACGGTGACAAGATCCTGCTTTGCGAGAAGAAGGACAATAAGACCCTGGACAATCTACTCTTTCAATACAAATATGCCGGGGGCTATGTAGACAGGCTGGAGGCCATCGACTACTGCGCCGAGCACCAGGAAGACGCCAAGGCCAGCGCGCTGCTGAAGGCGGCATTGAAAGACAAATATTATCGCCTCCGCAACCTTACGCTGTCGAAGCTGGATCTGAAAACGGAAGGTCCGCGGGTTGCATTCGAGCCCCTGATAGCGGAATTGGCGGAGCACGATGAGAGCAAGGTGGTTAAAGCGAAGGCGATCGAGCTGCTGGCCAGCTACTTACTAAACGATAAGTACAAACCGCTGCTTGTGAAAGCCAGCACAGACTCCAGCTATACCGTGGCCGGGAGTGCGTTGGAAGCCCTGACGGAGCTCGATAGCGCGGCCGGGCTGGACCTTGCCAAGAAGCTGG
>JAMFRX010000177.1 GCA_026224995.1 Puia dinghuensis | reverse complement strand
GGAGCTCTACAGCGTCCCGGTTGGCGGGGGGCGGGTGAACCAGGTGCTGCCCATACCGGCGCTGAACGCGACGGTGAACCAATCAGGTGACAAGATCATCTATGAGGATCAGAAAGGCTATGAGAGCGACTGGCGCAAGCATCATACCTCTTCCGTGACGCGGGATATCTGGGTATATGACGTAAAGGCGGCGAAATATTCCCGGCTGACAACGTTCAAAGGTGAGGACAAGAACCCGGTGTTCGGCGCCGATGACAAGGAATACTATTATCTGAGCGAGCAGGGCGGCAGCTTCAATGTCTACAAGAGCGCGGTGGCCGAGGGCGCCACTGCTGTAGCGCTGACGCATTTTAGCAAGAACCCGGTACGGTTCCTGACCCGGGCCAAGGACAATACGCTTTGTTTTGGTTTCGATGGGGAGATCTATACGCTGCGGAATGGCGAGGAGCCTCAGAAGGTAACTATCCGGATCGCGGAAGACGGCAGGGCTAATCTGGAAAAGATCTTACCGGTGAATGGCGGGGTTACGGAGATGCGGTTGTCGCCCAATGGCAAGGAGATCGCGTTTGTGTTTCGGGGTGAGATCTTCGTGACCTCGGTGGATGGGGGCATCACCAGGCGGATCACGAATACCCCGTGGCAGGAACGGAGCGTCAGCTTCAGCCCCGATGGGCGCAGCCTGCTGTTCGCCGCGGAGAAGAACAGCAATTGGAATATCTATACTGTTTCCATAGCGCGGAAGGAAGAGCCTTACTTTTTTGCGTCGACTGTGCTGAAAGAAGAGGTGGTGGTCGCCACGCCGGCGGAGGAATTTCAGCCGGCCTATTCGCCTGACGGCAAAGAAGTCGCCTACCTGGAGGACCGGGTGACCCTGAAGGTCATCAACCTGGCCAGCAAGCAAAGCCGGGTGATCCTGCCGGCGGACAAGAATTATTCTTATGCGGATGGGGATCAATATTACCAGTGGTCGCCCGACGGGAAGTGGTTCCTGGTCCAGTATGGACTGCCGGAGCGGGTGTTGACTCCTGAGGTCGGGTTGATAGCGGCTGACGGGAAATCGGCGGTCGTCGACCTGACGCTGAGCGGCTATAACGACTTCGCGCCGAAATGGTCGATGGATGGGAAGGCGGTGATCTGGGGTTCCGACCGGGAAGGGGCCAGGCAGCAGGCCGGGTATAGCATCACGGCGGATGTCTATGGGATGTTCCTTACCAAGGAGGCATTCGACCGCTTTAAGCTGTCGAAGGAAGATTTTGCCTTGCTGAAAGAGGTAGAGGACAAGCAGAAAAAGGAAGAGGAGGCGGACAAGGCCAAGGAAGGGAAGAAGGCCGGGAAGGATACCGCCAAGGCGAAGAAGGATTCCGTAAAAGCCATCAAGATAGACTGGGACAACCTTACAGAACGGAAGCTCCGGCTGACGACGCATACTTCCGACGCTGCCGACTGGCTGCTAAGCAAGGACGGGGAAAAGCTCTATTATCTCAGCAAGTTCGAGAAAGGGTATGATCTCTGGGTGACGGAGACGCGCACCAGGGAAACGAAATTATTTGCCAAGCTGGGAGCGCGGTATGCGGGCATGGAGCTGTCTGCGGACGGCAAGGCCATCTTCGTGCTGGCGGAGGGCCGGATCATGAAGATCGAAGCGGAAAATGGCAAGATGGAGCCGGTTGGCATCAGTGGAGAAATGGCCTTGAAGGATGGGGACGAGAAGGCGTATATCTTCGACCATGCCTGGAGGCAGATGAAGGAAAAATTCTATGTCGTGAACCTGAATGGCGTGGATTGGGACTTCTACTATACCGTGTATAAGAAATTCCTTCCTTATATCAACAATGACTATGATTTCTCGGAGATGCTGAGCGAGATGCTGGGTGAGCTGAACGTGTCGCATACGGGGTGCTATTATTTTGGCGCCGGCCAGCCTACGGGCGACAGGACCGCTTCGTTGGGAATTTTTTATGATTATGGCCATACGGGACCGGGGTTGAGGATCGCCGAGGTCATTGCCGGTGGGCCGTTGGATAAGAATTCGGAGAAGATAAAGCCGGGGGTCATCCTGGAGAAGATAGACGGCGAGCCCATCACCGACACGGTGGACCATTATATGTACCTGAACCGGAAGGCGGGTAAGCTGGTCTTATTGTCGCTATATGATCCCGCGACCAAAGAGCGTTGGGAGGAGACGACCAAGCCGATTGGCCTGGGAGCCGAGTCTGAGCTGTTGTACAAGCGTTGGGTGAACCTGCGGCGTAAGGAAACGGATTCCGTGTCGGGAGGGAAGATAGGGTATATCCATGTGCGGGCGATGGATGACGAGAGCATGCGGACGGTCTTTGAAGAGGCGTTGGGCAGAAACCTGGGCAAACAGGCATTGATCATCGACACCCGGTGGAATGGGGGCGGGAATATCCATGAACAGCTCAGTGATTTCCTGAATGGGAAGAAGTCTTTTGATGTCATTCCTCATGGTCAGTATGTGGGGTCGGCCCCGGAAGACAAATGGGTGAAGCCCTCCATTGTCCTGATCGGCGAGTCCAATTATTCCGATGCGCATTTGTTCCCGGCGATGTATAAGATCAAGAATATTGGCAAGACCCTGGGTATGCCGGTACCTGGTACGGGAACTTTTGTCTGGTGGGAGGAGCAGATCGACCCTAATCTGGTATTTGGGATGCCGATGGGTGGCTGGCGTGCGCCGGATGGCTTCTTCGAAGAGGGGCATCAGCTGGAGCCCGATATCCTTGTGCGTGATGAGCCGCAGGTGTTGTCGGCGGGCCATGACCAGCAGATAGAGGCGGCGGTGAAGGAATTGATGAAGCCTTAAGGAAATCTTAAGATACCGCGGGGGTGGTGATCTGCCGCCCCCATTTTTCTACCGTATGGATCATGTGTTCGAGGTCCACGGGTTTGCTCAGGTAGTCGTTCATGCCGCCGGCGAGGCAGTCTTCCCGGTCCTGCCGCGTGACGTTGGCCGTTATGGCGATAATGATGGGCTGTGCGCCATGGCCGGCCCGGATAAGCCGTGTTGCCTCCAGTCCATCCATTTCCGGCATCTGGATGTCCATGAACACGAGGTCGAATACCCTCTTTTTTAGCTGGTCCAGGACTTCCTTGCCATTGGCGGCGAGAGAAGGCTCATAGCCCATTTTGTTGAGGATGATGAGGGCCAGCTGCTGGTTGATGGGATTGTCTTCCGCCAGCAGGATGCGGAGCGGATATTTATCGGCCAGGACCGGTATGGCGGGTGTCGGCGATGGGACGATCCTGTTGGCAACGGGCTTGGTCAGGATGGTGAAGCGAAAGGTGGAGCCCAGGCCGGGCTGGCTTTCCACGTTGATACGGCCGTTCATGAGCAGTACCAGGCGTTCCGAGATGGAGAGGCCCAGGCCTATGCCGCCGAATTTCCGGGTCACGGAGCTATCGACCTGGGAAAAGGGCTGAAAGAGGCGGTGGATCTGGCCGGGCATAATGCCGATGCCGGTGTCTTTTACTTCGAAGCCCAGCCGCAGCTGTCCGGGCATATAGCCTTCGGGCGGGTGGGTCTGGGGAAGGAAGACGCGGAGGCGGATCTCACCCTGCCGGGTGAATTTGACGGCATTGCCGACGATATTGATCAGGATCTGCCGAAGGCGCTGGCCGTCGGTGAAGATACGGGCCGGGACATCGTCTTCAATATAGGCGTGCAGCAGGATATCTTCGTTGAGGGTCTGGGATTGGAACATTTCGATCACGCCTTCCACGCATGTCCGGACGTCGGTGTTCTTCTCTTCCAGCGTGATCTTACCGTTTTCGATGGCCGAGAAATCCAGGATATTGTTGATGACGGTGAGCAGAGTATCGCCACAGCTTTGGATGGTGTCTATATACCCCCGTTGTTCCTTGTTGAGAGAGGTAGTATCCAGCAAGGAGGTCATGCCCATGATACCGTTCATAGGCGTGCGGATCTCATGGCTCATATTGGTGAGGAAGAAACTCTTGGCGCGAAGGGCTTCGTCGGTCAGCCTGGCCTGCTGATCTGCCTGTAGCCGAAGCTGGGCAGCACGGGCTTTCAGGCGGCGTATAGTGAGCAAACAAAAAACAAGGCAGCAGGCTACTATCCCGATCGTCAGTCCGGCAGCGAGCACCAATAACGGGGAGCCGCCGGAAGTCAAAAACAGGAACAGGTTGGCCAGCACTGTTGTCATAAGGGGTAAGGACAGCATTGGCTTGGGTTTCAGAGCTTAACAATAATTTCCATAAAACCTCAGGGTCAATTAGTTAACGGTAAATGGGTGGTTGTATTTTGGGCCTGACCGTCTTTTTTATTTACGATAGGGGTTTTGCCTTAGTTGTCTATCCGTCAAAGAGCCTAAGGTTGACTGTTAGGAGTATGCTAAAGGATTAGCAGGATGCAAAGAGGGCTTTAACATTTCCTTACGTTATTGATTGGTAAAGACATTGTTATAGAATAGTTATACCGCGGTATCCGGCTTTAACCTAGTACTCTTTTTGCAGTCTCATATAGGAACACAAAAAACTTAAGATATGAAAAAGATAATGATAGTGTTGTTCTCGCTCGGCCTCGCTTATGGTGCATCCGCACAGCGGGGTGGACATGGCGGTGGCTTTGTCGGGGGACACGGCGGCGGATTTTATGGTGGTGGTGGATACTATTCCAGGGCCTACGTAGGTGTAGGGTTCGGGTTGGGTTATCCCTGGGGCTATCCTTATGGATGGTATGGTCCTGCGTACGGGGCTTATCCTCCTTATTATTATGGTTATGGGGCTATGCCTTCGCGCTTAGGGTTACAGATCGAGGACATCAAGAATGATTATGCTCAGCAGATCAAGGACACCCGGCATGACAAGAGCATGCCCCGGAAGGAAAGAAGGGAAAAGATCGACCAGCTGAAACATGACAGGGATGCCGCGATCGTCCAGGCCCGGAAGGACTACTATTATAATTCCAGAAGGAATTTTAATAACCAGAACAATGGGAATGGACAGCAGCCCGGCAACGGCAATCAGAACAATCAGCAGAACCAGAATGACCAGCAGCCTAAGAGCGGTAGTGGTTCTTCTTCCAGCGATGGGCCGGAATATCAGGCTCCTCCCAATACAGGTTCTAAATAAAGGGTTTGCGATAGATACTTAGGAACAACAACTCAAAAGCCGTCCTTCGGGATGGCTTTTGTAATTTTGACCATGCAAAAATTTACCGACAAGGTCGTCTGGATCACGGGCGCCTCTTCCGGCATTGGGGAGGCTTTAGCCTATGCTTTTTCCGCCGCGGGGGCCAGGCTGCTGCTGTCCAGCAGGCGCACGGAGGAGTTGGAACGGGTGAAGCGCCAATGCGCCCATCCGGAGCTGGCGCGGGTCCTGCCGCTGGACTTGTTGGACATTCCTGCCCTGGGGGAGAGGACGACGGAAGCTATCGGGGCATTCGGGCAGGTGGACATCCTGGTCCACAACGGCGGGATCACCCAGCGTTCGCTGGTCATCGACACCGATATTGCCGTGCACCGGCGGGTGATGGAGCTAAACTACTTTAGCTATGTGGCGCTGACCAGGGCATTGCTGCCGCACTTTGTAGCGCGGAAAGCGGGGCATTTTGTGGTCATGAGCAGCGTGATGGGTAAGATCGGCACGCCGATGCGATCGGCCTATGCCGCGGCTAAACATGCTTTGCATGGGTTCTTCGACTGTTTGCGGGCGGAAGTATCGCCCATGAATATCCGGGTGACGATCCTGACGCCGGGG
>JAMFRX010000176.1 GCA_026224995.1 Puia dinghuensis | reverse complement strand
GGTATGAGGACTTCGTCGAGCGATAATGTTGGTTGTTTCGGTAAATAAGTTTGTTTTTATTAGCATAAATTCTTGCCTATTTTTGTATTCCTCACTTGCTACGATTTCTAACCATTTTCTGGTCAAATTAAACAGCGACATGCCAGCATGTAACTGTTTACCTTGAAACTATCAAGGGGTAATAACTGTGTCTGGTTGAAATGAATTTTAAACATCTATTGCTATGAAAAAGGATTTATATAAAGGTCAAACCACTGATTACGAAGCTCTGGTCAAGAAAATTTCTGGCAGCTATGTTGCCGCCCAGACTAAAACCGTCAATGCGGTAAACGCTAACTTGCTTGAGGCTTATTGGGCGATAGGGAAGTATATAGTTGAATTTGAGCAAAATGGAAGTGCAAAGGCCGAATATGGGAAGAGATTGCTCGAAACCCTTTCCAAGGATCTTTCATTGATACATGGAAAGGGGTTTAGCCTTAGTAATCTGAAGAGAATGAGGCAGTTATATGGTGCCTATTCAATTGGTGCGAAGCCTTCGCACCAATTGAGCTGGTGATCTGGTCTTCTATCACCGGATATTGAAATGTTTTGTGTTAATTGATCTTAAAAGGCAGGAGGCGGGATATGAAGATATTGGCCAAATGAATATGTACTTGGGATATTTTGAGGCTGAAGAGAATACGGAGGGCGATAACCCGCCTATCGGAATTATACTTGCCAGAGAGAAGGACGAGTTGCTAATTGAATACGCTGTTCATGGCATGTCGGCCCAATTATTTGTACAGAAGTATCAATTATATCTTCCTAATGAAGCGGAATTGAGGCGGGAGATTGAACGTGTATATGAGAACAAGTGATATTAATTAATAAAAATCTAATGAATTGTATCGATCTTATTAAACACCTTGACTATAAGTCAAATGGCCAGAGAAGGGAAATTATCAGTGGAAGGTTAAAAGAACTTGGGGTTGAATATAGGACGCAGGAATATACAACAGGGAATAACCTTATAGTTGATCTTGGAACCGGCGACAAAAGGATTGGCATAAGTTCGCATTTTGACAAAATTCCAGAATCTCCCGGCGCCAATGATAATGGTTCTGCGGTTGCTGTTTGCATGGATATCATCGAAAAGTTTCGGGAAAAAAAGAATCAAGAAATCGGGCTTCGCATATTCTTTTTTGATGAGGAAGAATCTAAACAGACACTTTAAGGCAGTCGAGCAGGGGGCAGATTCGACATTTTTGTTAGATATATTGGCGGAGGCCCCAGTTTTTGAAAATTATCATCAGTCTGGTGATAGTTATGAAAAAATAAAGGAGAAATCAATTTTGATGACATCTTCTGTAATCCTGGATACTATTTCGTCATATGGGCTAAGGTCCTAGCGCTGCGAGGAAGTAAATGGGGAATCAATCACCGGCAGCTGTAATTATGTAAACTGCGTACTATCGCATCTTATATAAAACTCCTGACCATGCCCCAATCCTTAAACCTAACGATTCCAATACCTTGTCATGAGGACTGGTCGGCCATGCAGCCGGATGAGAAAGGCGGTCATTGTGCCGCCTGTAAAAAGACCGTCGTAGATTTTACCGGAATGAGCGATGCAGAAGTGGTCGCTTACATGTCCCGTGCCGGCTCGAATCTTTGTGGCCGGTTCGCGCCGGATCAGCTAGGCCGAAAACTGGCGGAAGCAGTTCCGCCGAAGCGGAGTCGTTGGCCGGGTTGGCAGCTGTTGCTTACGGGGGCGTTGCTCACGGCTGATGGATCGCAAAGGCCTGCGGGGCACGTAAAGGGACTGATCGTGGAAAGAGTGGAGGAAACGCCGACGGCGGGTTTTGTTGTGCCGAAGATTACAGACTCCCTAATGGAAACAAAAATAAAGATCGTTGAGTGTGCCGGCGAAGTCATGGGGGAAGTACCAGGGACCTATGAGGCTTCACTCTATACGTTGGGTGGGACACTCATGCAACAGCGGGTGATAGCGGTAGGTGGACCAGGGCAGATCGATGAGTGGCCGTTGCCGGCTACTGCGGCGGCAGGGGTTTATATTCTTCGAATCAAGGGTGGGAAGAATCTTTATGCGCAGAAAGTGGTGGTGCAGTAATCATCACCTCCATCCAGGTCCTGAATCCCGCTACGGTATAGAACAGCTCATCCGGCTGCATGGCCAACAGCCGTTCCGGCTCTGCCGTAGGCGCCCAGGCTGCTGCTACGACGGCAATTCCGGCCTGTCTGCTCGCGGTGATATCGCTGGGGGCATTGCCCACATAGATGACCTGGGCTGGCGGGATATCGCTCCAGGAAGCGAGGACAGCCGCGATGCCTGCGGCTTTCACCGGGCCTGAGGGAGAGCCGGTCTCTACCTGGGTGAAGAAGGTACGAAGCCCAAAACGCTCCAGGGTGATGGCTGTACTGTGTGGGCCCTTGCCCGTGACCATGGCGATGCGGACGTTCTTTCTTTCCAGGAACTGCAGTAATGGCAGGATGCCGGGGAAGGGCGCCGGGCACAGATCGTGCATCGCGGCATAGTGTTGCAGATAGCCGGCGAGCGCCTGTTCGTAATGCTCCTGGATCAGCAGGCGGATGGTGCCCTCTTCCGACGGTCCAAAGCTGGCGACTATTTCGGCGTCCGAGAGCGTTCTTGCCGCCAGAGGCTCTATGGACTGGCGGAAGGCGCGGATGCAGAGCGGTAGGGTATCGCCCAGCGTTCCGTCCAGATCGAAGATGATGCCGCGGATGATAGTCATAAAAATAAAAGCCCCCGGCGAGGGGGGTTTATGATTCGTTGAAATTTATTGCAGCGGCAGTGGCAGCAGCGGCCTTACCCAGATATTACGGAAGCTGATGGGTTCGCTTTTATCACCATGGGCCTGGAGTTTGATGGGGGAGGGGCCATGCGCCTTGTAATAGGGCAGGCCGATATACCGCGTCTGTCCCTTGAGCTCGAAATTATTCTGCATGACCACGCCATTCAGGAAGACCGTCACCTTGGCGGGCGAGGCCAGGCTGCTATCGTTATTGAATACGGGCGCCGTCCAGACGACATCATATTGTTGCCATTCGCCCGGCTTGCGGCAGGGGTTGGCCAGGGGGACGCTTTGCTTGTAGATGCTGCCCACCTGACCATTGGTATAGGTCTTGTTGTTGTAGTTGTCGAGGATCTGCAACTCATAGCCGGCATCGCC
>JAMFRX010000175.1 GCA_026224995.1 Puia dinghuensis | reverse complement strand
TTTTCATAGGTTAGCAACGGCCGGCTCTTTCCAGGGCAGGCCTTTTTTCTTTAATCTCATTTTAATGTCAGGCAGGCCAGTCAAGGGTTTCAGCGGGCGCTGTAACTCGGTGTTTTAACATCATGATAGAACAAAAACGTCCAGCCTTCCGCCTGTCCACGCTCCCACCATTGCTGTCTGAGCTCCATCGCTTTCCTCCCATCATAATCATATTTCGCAACAAAGCGGCTCTTCATCTGCTGCAGCTGCGGCGCCACATCTCCGCCGAAGAATACGGTCTCACCAGCATCCACGATCCAGAAGACCTGGTGCCAGGGACAGTGCGCACCGGTGATGGCATATTTGATATAGCCATCCACTACCCCATCGCCATCCAGGAATACCACCCGCGGCGACTGCCGCAGACAGTCCAGCTCTTCGGGGATATAAGATGTGGGGCCTTTCTCATAGGCATAGTCGAGCTCCCGCCGCTGCACATAGTATGTCGCATTGGGAAAGGACAGCTGAAGCGGAGAAGCCTGATACCCTTCGGAGCAGTCGCCGCCGATGCCGCCCGCATGATCCTTATGCAGGTGACTCATTAAAACCTTTGTGACATTGGCAGGATCGATACCGGCATTGCGCAGGTTGGTATGGATCTGCAGGACGCCGTCCCGGGCGAATCCCAGCCCGGTATCGATGACCAGGATATCTTCGGTGGTAATGACGGCAAAGGGCTGTACTTCTACCAGCAGGCTGCCGCTGGGGCGCTGCTGAAGGTCGTCGCTCTCCAGGTTAAAAGGTATGAATCGTTTGGTCTTGTCTATAGTGAAAGCGCCTTCTGATAATGGGATGATCTGCATGAATGTAAAGTTAGCATTTTCGGCGGTGGCGCATGTTTACCTTAACACCATCTGCCGGTCGGCATCCAGACGCACGAGGATGAAGAGCATTATGCTAAAGGTAAGCAGGGAAGTACCCCCATAGCTGATGAACGGCAGCGGGATACCGATCACCGGCGCCAGTCCCACGGTCATACACACGTTGATGATGATATGGAAGAAGAGCACGCTCGCCACGCCATAGGCATAGCAGCGGCTGAACACGCTTCGCTGTCGCTCGGCGATGGTCACAATGCGCATGAGCAGCACGACATAGATGCCGAGGAAGATGGTGCTGCCCAGGAAGCCAAAGCCCTCGCCGATGGTACAGAAGATAAAATCCGTCTTTTGCTCCGGCACAAAGTCATAGCGCGTCTGGGTTCCCTTAAGCAAGCCCTTGCCGATGAAGCCGCCGCTGCCGATGGCGATCTTACTCTGCTTGACATTGTAGTTGTTGTCCTTCTTTTTTCCGCTGGTCTTTACTTCGTTCTCCAGGGCGACTTCCGTAGCCTGGTCCTTGGGGACATAGTCTTTCCCGATAGCGTCGTAGATGCGTTTTACCTGGTAAGGCTTGAAGACATGGTCGAAGGCGAAGGGCACGACGAACCGCTGGATGCCTACGCAGACGAACCAGACGCCGACGATAAGGAAAAGTACGGAGCGCGTGCGTTTGATCGCCTTGCGCAGGATGTAGATGGCGACAAGGGCGATGGCTGTAAGGACAAGCGCCAGCGTATTGGGCTCCAGCAACAGGGTTGCGACTACCAGCACGCTGAACGAGAAGCCGATGACGAGAATGGAAGCGGGCAGGCCTTCACGGAACATCACCAGGAAAAAGGAGAAGTATACCAGCGAAAGCCCGGTCTCCTTCTGCATGATGCTCAGCATGGCTGGTACGAGGGCGATCACCGCAGCGATCAGCTGTGAGCGGGGCCGGGTGAAATTGGTTTCGACACGACTGAGGTATTTAGCGAGCGCCAGGTTGACGAAGAGCTTACAGAGATCCGCGGGCTGTAGCTGGAAGGCGCTGCCGAAACGGATGATCGACTCGGTGCCCTTTACCCGTGAGTGGAAGGGAAACACCAGCAGCAGCAGGAAGATGCCGAAGGCATAGCCAAGGTTAGCCGTGGCGGTAAAGAACTTACTGTCCGTAAGCAGGATAAACGTCCCTACGATCCCCGCGAGGATAAAGAACAACAGCTGGCGGCTATAGTCGGTCTTCAAGGAGATAAAGCCCTGCACTACGTTGTCGCCGTCGTGGTAAGAGGCAGCGAAGATGCTGGTTATGCCGATGGCGCAGAGGATAAACCAGATCCACACCAGCGACCAGTCGATTCCTTTCGATATAGCGGGGTTTCTCGTGCTCATAGGTTACCGGGTGGAATCTTTATAGGTGGAGGAATCGGGACGTCTTGGCGGCGGCGCCAGTCTCACAGGGGGGACCTCAGTCCCGTTGGAGCTATCCTTTTTAGGGTGCTGTACCGGGGCAGGTTTCCTTACGCCGCTATCCGGCGGATGGACAGTGGCCGGTGCCTTTAAGGCCGAATCCAGCCCGATGGTGGCTGCAGCGGCCTGCGCCTTCAGCTTGGCCATTCGTTCGGCCAGAGCGCTTTTATAGGGCGCAGGTTTGTGCAGGGCCTGGTACAAGGGGCTCTTCGAACCGGCTGAAGTGTCCTGCATCATATAGCGAAAGGAAGGCGTCTGGTATTTCAGCCACCGGCTGCTATCGCCGGACTGTTTGGCCCACAACGCAGCACGGTTGGAGTCATCCCTGAATTGCAGGCGCACCAGGTAGCCGGGCATCAGGTTGCGATTAGTGATATCGTCTTCCAGCGCCAGCCTTGCGGTGGCGATGGTATCGTTAAGATATTTTTCTACCAGCAGGGAAGCGATAACCCCTGCCTGGGCCGCGCCGAAACCGCCGTTCTCAACGATGACGGAAACGGCGATCCTGGGGTTCTCCCGGGGTGCGAAACAAACGAATACGGAATGGTTGTTCAATTTGAGGACGCGGCCGTCGATGACCCGCTTGTTCTCCGCCGTACCCGTCTTAGCGCACATGTCGATGCCGGGGATGCGGGCGGGTTTTGCGGTACCGATCTCGGTTACATCCTGCATGCCGCTATGGACGACTTCGAAAGCCGCATCGGAAATATGCGACACCGTTTCGTGCTTCTGATGAAACCGGCTCAGCAGCGTGTCGTCTTCGGGCGCCCCTTCAATGCTTTTTACAAAATGGGGGGTATAATAATATCCCTTATTGGCAACGATGCACATAGCATTGGCCATCTGTAGCGGGGTGACGAGCATCTTATCCTGTCCGATGCCCATGGTGACCATGGTGCAGGAATTCCAGGCATGGTTGTAGTCCTTGTCATAGACAGCGGTGTCAGGGATATTGCCGCCGTCTTCGCTGGGAAGATCGACACCCAGCCGATGCCCGAGACCAAAAGCATTGACATATTCCTTCCATTTGGTCAATCCCCGGCGTACGCTGTGAATTTCCGGGTTATCGACTTCCAGCCGGAAAGTGTTACAGAAAAAGGAGTTACAGGAATGGGCGATGGCAAGACGGAGCGTGGCCGCATGGCCGGCCCAGCTCTCCAGGCATCTGACCGGTTTGGTGCATGCGTTATAAGAGCCCAGACAATTGATGCCGCTGGCGGGTGTGATCACGTTCTCGTCCAGCCCTATAAGCGCACCCAGCGGTTTATATGTAGAGCCGGGCTGATATTGCCCTTTGATGGCGCGGTTGAGCAATGGACCGGAAGC
This sequence comes from Puia dinghuensis, assembly GCA_026224995.1. GTDB lineage: Bacteria > Bacteroidota > Bacteroidia > Chitinophagales > Chitinophagaceae > Puia > Puia dinghuensis_A. Next base: position 2,614 of record JAMFRX010000175.1, on the reverse strand, counting down.
GTCCAGGACTAATTTGGAATAGTTGGCCTGCTTATCGGGGCCGGTGAGGTTGTTGGGGTCGAAGCTGGGTCCGGAGGCCATCGCCAGGATGCCGCCCGTTTTGGGCTCGATCGCGACGACGGCGCCGGTCTTGCCATTGAGCAGGCGTTCGGCCAGCTGCTGCAAGTCGATGTCCAGGTAGGTGTGCAGGTTCTTCCCGGCGATGGCAGGTGTGTCCAGCGTTCCTTCCTGATAATGATCTACGAGCCTGTTCTTGTTGTCTTTGATCCAGAACTCGATGCCGCGCTGGCCCATAAGCGCTTTCTCATAATATTGCTCCAGGCCGCTGCGGCCGACGTAGTCGCCCAGCTGATAGAAGTTGTTGCTTCGGCGAAGGATGGCCGAATCTACCTCGCCGACATAGCCCATGATATGCGCCGCGGCATAATAAGGATAGATCCTTACCGGCCGCTCCTGCAGGTTGAAGCCGGGGAACTTCCAGATATTCTCCTCCATCCGGGCGTATATCTCCGGCGCCAGGAGATCTTCGAAAGTCGTAGGCCGGAACTGGCCGTTCTTTATCCTGGCCTCGACAATGCGGCGGTGGAACTCCGCCGTATCGATGCCCATGAGCTGGCAGAAATAGGCGGTATCTATATTCTTCACCTGGGCAGGGGTGACCATGAGGTCGTAGAGGATGGTATTGTTCAGGATGGCTTTCCCCTTTCGGTCGAAGATGATGCCGCGGGTGGGGTAGACGCTCTTGCGGAAAAGGGCGTTCTCCTGAGCCTGCTGCTTGTATTTTTTGGAAACGATCTGCAGGTGGAATAGCTGGGCTACGATGATAAGGAACATGCCGGCGAAAATGAGGCGGACTATGTTACTACGCGATTGATTAAATACGGGCATATGAATGTACTACCTACAAGTTACGGAGTATCTTTTAAACTGTGCACCGGTTATGGGTTCCTCCGAAATTTAACCCATTCCCGGTGCACGGCTAATGATGGGCCTTCGGCCAGCGGACCCGTGGTCCGCTATGAAACGTCAATCTCCCTTTAGATCGTATTGGTCCGAAACTTTTGTTTGCGGAAGAATAGCAATTCGGTCAAAAGGATCAGCAGCAGGCTGACGGCCGTCGAAGCGATGATCTTTCCCACAAAATAAATGAAGCTGCCGAAGTTCATCCATTCCAGCAGGACCAGGTAAGTATGATGCAGGAGGGTCAGAACGACTACGTAGGTGGCATAAGGCGCCCATCCCATACTAACAAAGGAGGGAGCGATATAGTTCTTGTCGGCGCCTTCCTGTGAGATCAGCAGGCCGATAACGAAGGGGCGGACATAGGCGATGAGCGTGCAGGCCGCGGCATGTAGTCCTGGCGTCTTGGTGAAATAATCCAGGCAGAGGCCGAAAAAGAACCCGACGAAGGTCAGTCCGGCCCGCGACAGGCTAAAAGGAAGCCAGAGGATATACAGGAAATAAAGATAGGGCGTGATAAAGCGATGCAAGTGCGGCATCTTGGATAGGATGAACACCTGCACCAGGATAAAGAGGATGAATCGGATGGTATTTTTCAGCAGCTCGCTCATTGGATCTTTTTGCGGGTGGAGTCTTCCAGCTTCTTTTGCTCGTCATATTGAAGGTTATCAAGCACATACACATATTCAATAGTAGAGAAGTTCGTAGCCGTCTTCACCCTAAGGGTATAAAAGCTGGAGGAATTGTCGGGGATGATCTCGGCCACCGTGCCCACCATCAGGTTCGCGGGAAAGAGGGAAGATATTTGCGTAGTCAACACCGTGTCGCCTTTCTCCACCTTTACGCTCTTGGAGATCCTCTTCATGATGACGTACTGGGGGCTCTGCCCGTCCCAGTTGATGTTGCCGGTCTCATTGCTGTTCTTGAGCTTGGCGACGACCCCAAACTGGTAGTGGAGCATGCTCTGGACCGTGGCGAAGTTCTTGCTCACATTGATGACGGAACCTACGATGCCCTGGGGGCCGGTGACGCCCATATTGGGGCGGACGCCCTGGTCGAAGCCGCGGTGGATCGTAAGGTAATTGGCGGGGCCGGAGGTGGAGTTGCTCACCACTTTGGCCTCCAGGATCTTGTATTTGAGGATCGTCCTGCCGGAATCCACTTTTATCGTATCGTAGATCAGGCGCCGGGCGGAATCGGGCCCCTCATAATTCTCCTTTAGCAGCTGGCGGAGGCGCAGGTTCTCCTGGACCAGGGATTCGTTGGTCTTTTTAAGCTGGAAATAGTATTCTATGTTGTTATACCGCTCGTTTATGCGGCCGGTGACCTCCGTGCTGACATTCAGGAAGGCCGCCTCGTGGAACTTATTGAAGCGGAAAAGAAAAGAAAGGGCGATGATCTGCAACACCAGGAAGAAGAGGAAGTTGAAATGCCTTCTGATGAATACAAAAACGTTACGCACCGTGTGTAGTTTCTTGTTGGTTTTTCTGTTGTTTTAGCACCTAACGCATCACGAACGGATACCGGTCGTAATTCTTGAGCGCTATGCCCGTCCCTCTGACCACGCTTTTAAGGGGATCGTCGGCTATATGCACAGGTAATTTGATCTTCTGGCTCAACCTTTTGTCCAGGCCCCGCAGCAAGGCGCCTCCAC
>JAMFRX010000174.1 GCA_026224995.1 Puia dinghuensis | reverse complement strand
CTGGCTTGCATAAGGATCCTTTCCTGCACTTTGGCTACCACTCTGCAGCATTCAACCGGGCCCCGTCCCGACGTTATTTGTATTATTATCTTTTCCATCAGTCCTATTCTTTATTCATTCGTACAATTTTTGGCAAAAATCTGCCCTGGATCTCTACGAGTTCATCCTGCGCATCCATTACCCTTTCAATATCTTTATAGGCCAGTGGGTTCTCTTCCACGCTGCCGCCGATAAGCGTCACCCCGGCGTCGGACAACATCTTCTTCAGGGCAGAAACCGTCATGCTTTCTTTCGCCCGCTTTCTGCTCATAGCCCTGCCCGCTCCATGAGAAGCCGAATATAAAGTTTGATCGCCGCCTTTTCCCCTCACGAGATAGGCCGCCGTTGTCATACTGCCCGGGATGATCCCTAACTCTCCTTCATGGGAAGGTGTAGCGCCTTTACGATGGATAATGACCTCCCTACCGTCGGCAAGCCTGTCCTTCCAGGCGAAGTTGTGATGATTTTCCACTGTTGCCAATGCCTGTAATCCGAGTGCCTTCAATAGATTGAAATGTATCCGGTCATGACAGGCTTTTGCATAATCTCCCGCCAGGTTCATGCTCAGCCAATATTCACGGCCAGCCTCACTATCCAGGTCCAGCCAGGCCAATTGTTGCACTTCCGCCGGAAGTTTGCAGGTATCCATCGCGATCTTCGTATAATACTGGGCGATCGTCGCTCCCAGTCCCCGGCTGCCCGAATGCGAAAGCAAAGCCATGTATTTTCTTGGTGGCAGACCTAATGAATTGTTCTCAAACAATTCAATTTCTCCAAATTCCACAAAATGGTTGCCGCTTCCTGAAGAGCCTAATTGCCTGGCAGCCTTTCCCTGTATTTTCCGCAGCAGTTCAGTCGATTGAAAAACCGGACTGTCCAGCACTTCGTGTTCCTGGTGAAACTCCAGGCTGCCTTCCATCCCAAAATGCGTGTATTCTCTCAAGGCCTCCTTTATCTGGTGGGAAAAGCGCCCGAGAAAACGGTCGTTTTCATCCAGGATCGACATCGCCATGCGGCACCCGATATCTACACCTACTCCAAAAGGAATAACGGCATTGTCGGTCGCCAATACCCCACCGATTGGCAATCCATATCCAGTATGAGCATCCGGCATTAACGCTCCCCGAACGGTAATGGGTAATGCCATAGCCCCTTCCATCTGTTTTTTGGCCGAAGATTCGATTTCCTTTCCGCCAATTATTTTAAGCGGCCCCGGCTCAGATAATAAAGAGAAGACTTTAAAAGAAACGCCTTCTTCTATATTCAGGAATGTAGCGGCTATCTTTCCCGTCACTTCATCGTTTACATAATCCTCAGGGTGAGCTTTGATAGCTGTTAATAACGCAATCAATTCATCTTTGGAATGATGTTTAAAATGCCTGGAGGCTATGTTTATAACCAGGCTTCTCGCCTGATCGTTGGTGTAGCCAATCTTACTTAGATCTTTTGCTTTTAATGTGCTCATGGTTCGTTTTTCGAAATCTTCTTTTTGAGATCTCTTTTTATTGCGGGCAGACCGCAGCCTATACGACAGGGCATAAACTTGCCTGTTGTTTGTGTGCATAAAATTTGCATTAACAATTTTGATAATTGCTGCGCTTAAATTTCAGGCAGGCGGATACCGCAATACAGATCAGGAATGAACCGATAGTACAGTTCTCTTGATCTACATAGACTTCTGATGAAAGAATGGAACAGTCTGCGCCTACCTGTTAGGCAGCGAGTGAAAGGGATGATATGGAGGTATGTTCAGTCATGATTCCTTTATTTTAAGATGAGCAATAAGGAATTCGCATGCAAAGCTATATTTTATCTGCAATAAATAATAATTATTGACCTATTTTTTATAAAAAGTCGTCGACTACTCCGCCCTCAAGCTCTTCACCGGATTGACACTCGCCGCCCTCACCGTATGAAAGCTCACCGTCACCAGCGCAATCCCAATCGCCAGCAGGCCCGAAAGCGCAAACATCCACCACTGCAGGTCTACGCGGTAGACGAACCCATCCAGCCATTTATGCATCGCCCACCACGAGACAGGCACAGAGATCAGCAGCGCAATGCCCACCAGTTTCAGGAAGTCCGCGCTCAGCAGCCGAACGATGCCGGGAATGCTGGCGCCAAGGACCTTGCGGACGCCGATCTCCTTGCTCCGTTGCTCCGCGCTGAAGGCGGCCAGCCCGAATAGGCCCAGGCAGGAGATCAGAATGGCCATGCCGGTAAAGGAGTTGATGATATTTGCCAGCGTGAGCTCGGTTTCATATTGCTGTTGCACCGCCGCGTCCAGGAACGTATACTCGAAGGGAACGCCGGGCACGTCCTTGTGCCAGATATCCTCCATCTTCGCGAGCATAGCCATGTAATCGCCGGTACTACAACTGGCCATAAAGGTGCATAGGGAAGGGCTGTTAGGGTCGTATTTCAGCATAAAGGGCTTTATGGCATCATGGAGGGAGTTGAAGTTGAAATCTTTCACCACCCCTACGACCTCATATGTCCTTTTCGTATGGTTGTTAAACTCCGAGTAGAGCTTCGTGCCTTCCGCATGCGCGGGGTCGATCCGAAGCCGCTTGGCCAGGGTCTCGTTGATGAGCACCCTGCCGGAGTCGAAATCCCGGAAGTCGCGGCCGCTCAGGATACGAAAGCCTGCCGTCCGCGCAAAATCCTTATCGGAAGCCATCTGAAACACATCTTCCCCGGTGGCCATGTTGCCGCCGGCAGCAAACACCTTATCGTCCTGTATGATCGGCAGGCCCAACTGGCTATTGGTCTTCGTCGCCGCCTTGACCTCCGGCAGACGACGGAGGTCGGCGATCAGGGCGGAGCCGTTAGCGCCATCGGTATAGATATTGAAAATGATCTTCTGCGCCTTGTCGAATCCGAGATCCTTGTTCTTGATATAGTTCAGCTGGCTATAGATGATCACGATACCCGTGATCAGGATAATGGACAAGGTGAATTGAAATACCACCAGCGACTTCCGCAGGCCGACCGCGGAGATGCGGTTGGTAAAATTGCCCTTGATGACCCGGATGGCCTGGAATGCGGAGAGATAGAAGGCCGGATAAATGCCCGAGACGAATCCGGTCGCAATGACCAACCCCAGCAAAACGAGCCATACGCGGTAGTCAGCAAAAAAAGCCAACGAGATGTCGGCATTCGTAAGCTTATTAAGATAAGGCAATAGCAGCGTCAATAGAGGCAGCGCCAGCCCTACGCCCAAAAAGGAGAGCAGGAAGGATTCACCCAGGAACTG
>JAMFRX010000027.1 GCA_026224995.1 Puia dinghuensis | reverse complement strand
CGCGGCCAGCTGATCGCCCAGTTCCTGAGCGAGTCCATGCTCGTTACGGCTATCGCCGCGGTCGCCGCCTATGGGTTGACGGCGCTGGTACTGCCCGCCTTTAATCACCTCACCGGCAAAGAGCTTTCGTTGTTGCACGCTGGCTGGCTGATCCCGGCGTTGATCGTCATCGTAGTCCTCGTCGGCCTTTTCTCCGGCGCCTACCCCGCCTTCTTCCTGTCCGCCTTCCGGTCTGTGGAGGTGTTAAAGGGAAAATTAGCGTTAGGCGGCAAGGGCGGCGCCTTCCGCAATGCCTTAGTCGTTATCCAATTTTCCATCTCCATCTTCCTCATCGTCGGCACCCTGGTCGTCTACCGGCAGCTGGGCTTCATCCAGCACCGCGACCCCGGTTACGACCGGAGCCAGGTACTGGTGGTAGGGGATGTGGACGGAATTGCCGACCCTAAACAGTTAAAAGCGAAGTTTACTTCGCTTTTGGGTGTTATTGACGCCTCCCTCTCCGGATTCCTCCCCACCAACGACCACCGCTGGCACAACTGGGGCAACCTCCCCGGCGCCGGCCATGCGAGTGTAGAGACCCAGCTCTGGATGGTCGACGAAGACTATATCCCCACCATGGGCATGCACATCGCTCAGGGCCGGAACTTCTCCCCGAAGATGCCCACCGACTCCGACGGCATCATCCTAAACGAAAGCGCCGCCCGGCAATTCGGTATCGAAAAAGACCCGCTCGGCAAGACCATTCACTACCAGCATTTCTTCAAGCCCACCGACTTCCACGTCATCGGCATCGTCAGGGATTTCAACTTCACCTCCGTCCGCACCAGCGTCACCCCGCTCGTGCTGGTCAATCGACCCTACGACCAGGGTGGGCTCAATATCCGCATAGCCCCAGGCCATACTCCCGACGTCCTCGCCAAGGTCCGCGCCGCCTGGACAGCCTATGCGCCCACCAAGGCTTTTAATTATTCGTTTATGGATGATGATTTCGATGCCGTCTATCGCGCCGAGCAGCGCATGGGCAATGTCGTGATCGTGCTGACGAGCCTGGCCATCCTGATTGCCTGTCTGGGACTCTTTGGGCTTGCTACCTATGCCGCGGAACAACGGGCTAAGGAGATCGGCATCCGCAAGGTGCTGGGAGCGGAGGTTAGCTCCATCGTGGCGCTGCTGTCATGCGACTTCGCCCGGTTGATCGCATTGGCCGTTGTCATCGCCTCGCCACTGGCCTGGTGGTCGATGCATCGCTGGCTGGAGAACTTCGCGTATCGGACGACTATTACTTTATGGGTGTTTGTGGCCGCGGCGGGTATCGTGGTGGCTATTGCGTTGGTCACGACCTTGTTTCAGTCGTTGAAGGCGGCGGTGAGGAATCCGGTGGAGACGTTGAGGAGTGAATAGCTTTCGTCGACCCCACCCCCCCGTCTGCCGATAATTCCGCGTCCCAACGCCCAATCCCCCAGACCTTCACCGTCTCAAAACATGACAACATGAAAAATCTCCTACTGATCATCCCCGTGGCCTTCTCGATATGCGCCGTCCTGCCCTCCTGCGGCGGCAATTCCGCCGGCGCCCCAGATGCCGCCAGCACCCCAGGCGCCAGCAGCTCCAGCGGCGACAGCACCTTCGAAGGCAAAGGCAGCCTCGCCTACACCGTCGACGGCAACCACTATGATATAAAAGACGTTCTGAAAACAGGGGGAAAGAATTGGATCGCCCTGGTCGTAAACGAAATTAAAGATGACCCGGCTACCGGCATGGTGAAGGTCAATCTAACCAATTATCTCACCAAGGAAGTATTCGATCTTGTCGCCGCCGACAAGGGCAGCACCAGCGTACTGCATTACACCCCGAGCCTTAGTCCTTCCAAAGCAGAGGCCAGCTATATGTCGCCCCAGTATAAAACATATTATGGCGACAGTGTCTCCATCACCATCAATACGGTCGATGCCAGTCACGTCTCGGGAACATTCGCCGGAGAATTCCTTGCCCAGAGCGGAAAAAAGGTCCGGATCACGGGTGGCAGCTTCGATGTACCGATCCCGAGAGCAGGGCAGTAAGGATCCTACTCCCCCACCAGCTTATTATCCGACGAAAAAGAATAATGCTTTAGCGTGGTGATCTTCAGATCATTTCCTTTTTCCGTCACATAGACCTTTTTTAACTCCCTAAATGTCCCTTTATCATCCTTGAATCCGATGATACAGGAATATTTCTCCGATCCCTTTTGCAGCTCAGGCTGCGGAGGGGTACCCAGATCCGGCAACAGCAGGCTGTCCTCGCCCCCTGCCCCTTCGTAATCCACTTTGGCGACATACTTCATCGTCTCCGGGGTCTCATAGATCTGCACGGAGAAATACAGCTCATTGAGCTTGTTCTCTGTCCGGACCTTATATTCCGCTACGGGTGTTTTTTTCACGTTGTCGCGTAAGGGGGGATTGGGCTTGATGGCCGCTGAGGCGCTGGATGCAGCGTCCGCGGAGCCGCCGGCGCCACTGGTAGAAGAATTACAGGCTGCCAGAGCCAGCAGGAAAACAGGAAGGACTAAACGACGCATAACAATTATCTATTAATTAACGGGTTGGAACAGGTCAGCCGTAAGGAGGGCAAACTTTGTACCAAGTTGGCGTTAATTCAGCAATTGCTTCTTGAACTGGTTGGGGCTCATCCCAACTTCTTTCTTAAAGAGCCGGGAGAAATACGGCAGGTTCTCGAACCCCAGCTGATAGGCGATCTCCGAGATGCTTTGATCTTCCCTCTTAAGCCTGTTCTTCGCTTCGTTGATAAGATAGATATGGATCAGCTCCATGGCGGTCTTACCCGTCTCCTGTTTGAGCAGGTCGCTGAGGTAACGTACCGACAGATGAAATTCCGCAGCGAGACCATTCACCGTAGGCAGGCCATCCGAACCCTTTGCGAAATAACCCGCCAGCGCCTCGTTGAAGCGTGAGACCATCCGGCCCGATAGCTCCTTGCGGTTGATGAACTGGCGCTTGTAGAAGCGCATGGAATATTTAAGGATGGATTCCAGATGCGCCAGGATGATCTCCTTGCTGAACTCGTCCGGATTCCCATTGCACTCCGCTTCGATCTTGCTGAAGAGCTCCCACATGGTCTCCTCCTCCTTAGGTGAAAGATGCAGCGCCTCGTTGGTCTCGTACTCAAAGAAGCTGTAGTGCTTGATCGCTTCGTGCAAAGCGGTGCCGTTCAGAAAGTCTTCATGAAAGAAGAGATTCCAGCCGTCTACTTCCAGCTCTACGTCCCGGAACTGAAGGATCTGCCGGGGCTTAAAGAAGAACATCGACCCGTTCTCACTGTCGTATTTTGTCCGGCCGTACAGGATGACGCCGGATCTCATCTTCTTGAAGCCGATCATATAGAAGTCGCCCGTGAACTCGGCCCCACCCACGGGGCATGAGCCGTTGCAGCGAACGGGATTGATCATCGGATTCTCCGGCGGTGGAAAGCCGCTGACCCGGGCGAAGTCGGTGAGTGTCTTAAAGTGTGGCATAAAGATAAAAAGGGGTAAGGCCTACGCCTGGCATAGACCTTACCAAATATAAGTAATTAAACCCCATGTGCAGCCGTAGCCACTTCCTTCCATTGCTCCCATTCCGCGATGCGGCCGTCGTACACCTGCTTGACCCAGGGATACGCCACCTTGCCCAGGAAGAGCCGAAGCGGCGGGTTCTTGCTGTCTACCAGTTTCAAAACCGCCTGGGTAGTCGCAGCAGGGTCGCCGAAGAAACCTTCCGTAATGCGGGCCTGGGAGTCCGCTTTTATCTTGTCATAGACCGGCAGCCCCGTCGTGTGGGTGGAAGATGCCCCGCCCCAGTCTGTATTGAATCCATTGGGCTCTATCAGCGTCACATCGATCCCGAAGCCCTTGACTTCCGAGGCCAGGGTCTCGCTAAGCCCTTCTACCGCGAACTTAGAGGCATTGTAGAGCCCCAATACCGGCGTTGTAACGAGCCCCAATACGCTCGATAATTGAATAATGTGTCCATGACCCTGTTGCCGCATGATTGGCACCACCGCCTGGGTGAGCCACAACAGACCGAAGACATTCGTTTCTATCTGGTCACGAGCCTCTTGTTCCGAAGTCTCTTCGATAGCGCCGAACAGGCCATAGCCGGCGTTGTTGATCAGGATATCAATAGCGCCGAAGTGTTCGGCTGCCTTCTTAACCGCGGCGAATCCGGCCGCGCGGTCCCTAACGTCCAGCTGTATGGGTAGGATGGATTTTCCGTATTGCTTAACCAGGTCATCCAGGGAACTCAGGTCCCGGGCCGTAGCCACTACCTTATCACCTCTTTTGAGGAAGGCTTCAGCCCAGATCTTACCGAATCCCCGTGAAGCGCCTGTAATAAAAATTGTCTTTGCCATGTTGTGTTGATTTATTTACACGACAAAGCTACGCTGGCCACAACAGACACATTTATCCTAAAGTAGGGAAGATTGATACGATTCTACAGCCGCCCGATAGCAAACGCGCTCAGGTCGAATGCCGTCCTGCCCTCCAGCGCCAGCTCCGCCAGCAGCTTTCCTATAAGGCTGCTGAACTTGAACCCATGCCCCGAGCAGGGACTCGCGATAAGGATATTCGGATGCAACGGATGGAAGTCGATGATAAAGTCTTCATCCGGGGTATTGGTATACATGCAAACGCAGGAATCGCGATACACCGGGGCCATGGCCAGTTGCGCCCCGGCAATGGCCTGTATCCCGGCGATCTCCGCCTGGGTAGGCCCTTCCTGCTTCAAGTTCGTCAGGGCATCCGGCTCGATCGCCCGGCCCGCATGATGATGCGCGACCTTGACACCCCTGCCCAGTTCCGGGAAGCCATAGAAGAGCCGGTCCCGTGCCCACTCCCAGATAAATACCGGCATCGTCGCGGGCTGGAAATACTCGCGCGTGGAAGCATCAGCGTTGTCGAACCAGTACAGGACCTGCCGCTCTATCGTCAGAGGGAGCCGGAGCTCCGGCAGCAAGTCATTCAGCCACGCACCCGCGGACAGGATCAGCTTTTCGGCCCTATAGCTTCCCTTGGTGGTAGTCACCAGCACGCTGTCGGCATCGGGGCTGATACTGATTACCTTCTCCGAGACCCGCAATTCCGCCCCATTCCCAATCGCAGCCTGCAGGAAGGCCCGGATACATTCTTCCGGGAACAGGACCCCCGCCTCTTTCTCCAGCACCCCCACCGTTTCGGGCTTCGCTTTGAAGGCCGGGAAACGCCTACGAATAGCCGCTGCATCCAGCCACTCATAGGGAATATCATGGGTTTCGGCACTCAGCAGGGCTCCCCTGACGACCGTCGCATCCTCATCCCCTAGCAGCAGTCCGCCTGTCTTGAGGAAAAGCTGCCGGCCCGATACCGCTTCCAGCTCGGTCCATAAGGGATAGGCGGCCTTCACCAGCGGGACGTACAGGGGATTCTCATGATAAGCCTGCCGGATGATCCGGCTTTCGCCATGCGATGAGCCCTGCCGGTGTGGTGGATCGAACCTGTCGATACCCAGGACCCTCTTGCCCGTTTTAGAAAGCTGGTAAAGCGCCGAGCTGCCATGAGCCCCCAGCCCTATGACGATGACATCGGATGTATTGCTGCTGTTCATCAATGAAAAGATACAGAATCCTTTTATTATCTTTAGTGGAGGATTAAATCCAATCTTATGCCACTAAGACCCTCTTATCTTTTGATTGCCTTGTTATGGCCGGCTCTCCTACGGGCGCAACCCAATCAACCGG
>JAMFRX010000173.1 GCA_026224995.1 Puia dinghuensis | reverse complement strand
CGGTTATAAAAATGGGTTGCTGAAGACTCATTGGTTTAGGAATACCGGTTCTTTTTAGATTGGATGACCCTAACGACTTCGTCATGCCGCTGCCCTTCGATGACATCCTTCAGATGGATCTGGCTGTCGATATATTGAAGATGGATCCGCCACCCCGATATTTTATCAATATCGGCACGATAGATCTTTTGCTTGATACCTTCGACCTTATGTAAGCGGGTTTTAGGGAATGTTCTCGTTCTATGCGCCTCGTTGTCTTCTAGCTCCGCAAGCGATTCGAGAAACTTAACTCTATGAAGAACATCCGGAAGGATCTTATTTGCTTCATGAATGACCCCGTACTCATCCAGAAGGGGCTTAATCTCTGCCATAACTACAATACGCCAATACTTTTATATAATTTCTCACCGACTTCTCTGTACACCTGATCTGCATTTTTGTCTCCGACCAACCTGAACAAGGTCAATGAAACCTTGTCGAAAATAGGGTCGTCGTCGACAGTGGCGATCATCTTTTTATCACCGTCTACCTTTACCAGATAAAGAGAGCTGTCCAGCCCTCCCTTAAGATTGAAGATATACGGCATGGAAGCCTGCTGCATAAATGCGGACTTGCCATTCAACAGCGAACCGGAAACAAAGTTAATTTTTTCCTTAACCTTATCTTGCTCTTCCGTTGAAAGCCCGTTCATGTCCTCATCGAAGGACTGTGTTATGCGAAACTCCAGCTCCATTCTTACAAAATTACATCTTCTTCTTTAGAAATTATTTTAAAATTAATCTGTGGGGAGTGGCTCTTAATTAATTAATAATGAGCTGATTAATTGATGGTCTTATTCACAAAAATAGAGAAGATCGTCGTCCCATAATTCCGCTGCGTCACATACAGCGGATACCCCTGATAGTTGTTTCGCGGCGTATGCTCCAGCACGAACCAGCCCTGCTCCTTCAGCAACCGCACCGCCAGCTTCGGCAGCTCGTCGATGGTCTCCAGCGCATAGGGCGGCCCGGCAAAGATGAAGTCAAAGGTTTCCGCACACTGATCCATGAACCGGAACACATCCGCCCGCACGACTTTATAATAGGCTTCAAGCCCCAGCTCCTTCGCATTCTTCTGAATGAAGGCGAACATCGCCGGGTCTTTTTCCACCACCGTAAGATCGCGGACGCCACGGCTGGCCAGCTCATAGCTGATGCTGCCCGTGCCCCCGAAGAGATCCAGGGTCTTCAGCATGGATAGGTCCAGGTTGTTCTCGAGGATATTGAACAACCCCTCTTTGGCGATATCCGTCGTCGGCCGGGTATGGGGCATCTTGGTCGGCGGATTGACCCGCCTTCCGCCCAGCTCCCCACCGATTATGCGCATACGGCCATTTTCAAAATGGAAGAAAAATAGTGCAGGGGCAGCTCTTTCAGCTCGTCGGTGATCTTGATGCTATCGTCGATCTCCTCAAAGTGGATGCGCAGGAAATATTTGTACAGCTCGGTGGTCAGCGCGCTCTGCCGGTCGATCAATCCTCCTACCAGCAGCCGAACTTTTTCCTGGTCGAGGCCGAGCTGCTGGCAGCAGTTCAGCAGATGATAGGCGACGTCCTTGGTGTCATGGTACAAAAAGGTCTGGATAAGAACGGGCTTGCCGTCCTTGATGACCAGTGTCACCATCTTGTCCGCATAGAAGATCACCTTGATGCAGCTTTCCTGTTCGGTCGAATCGAACATCTTGTAGCTCTTGAGAAGCAGGCTATAATAATGCCAGTACTTTCCGGCGGTAAAGGTCTGCTGCATCAGCTGATGCAGATCGGGAGAGATCCTATAGACATTGAACAGCTCCCACCAGGGGATCTTCTCCGTCAGGATCAGCCCCTTTTGCAGGTTGCCATGCAGGGTATCGATGATCTCGCGGTTCGTATCCATGGTAAAGACAGGCTCGGGGATCAGGCTGCTGTCGGGAAAATTATACACCAGCAGCGTCTCTTTCACGTGGCGCCGCAACAGGCTGTCCCCTTCCATGATCTCCCGCAAGCCATCCGTCAGCGGACTCTCCTTGCTAGGCTCCAGCTGGAAGTATTTAACGACCAGCGGACTCATGTTGCGCTGGTTGAGCAGTACGTAGGTGAAGGCATTGGGGTTCACCTCTACCAACAGGCGCGATTGGAGCAGCTCCTCATCGGAGATACCCGTAGCTTCGATCGTGAAGGCTGGTTTAAGCATAGTTGTAACAATGTACAATAATACTACAAAAGGACGTAAATTGCCCTCTTTTTCAAAGATGGAAGGGCTGACAAACACCAAGACATATAAGGTCGCGATCACCAATCGCGATATTCTGCGTATGGCCCTCCCCATCAGCCTGGCCATCCTCGTGCCCCAGATAAATTTCATCACCAACAATATTTTCCTGGGTCATCTGGACCAGTCGGGCGAGGCCTTGTCGACTGCGGGAATCACCGGCGTCTACTATCTGTTGTTCGCCGTCATCGGGCAGGGCCTCAACAACGGCCTGCAGGCCCTTATCGCCCGCCGTGCAGGAGAAGGACGCATCGAAGAGATCGGTATGCTGTTCTCTCAGGGCATGCTGATCGCCCTGGCGCTGGCCTTCGCCGGTATCGCGGTGACGTATTACCTGGCGCCCATCGCCCTCCGTCTGTCCCTGCATTCCCCAGCCCTTCGCGACCAGGCCATCTCCTTCCTCCGTATCCGCATCTGGGGACTCCCCTTTCTCTATGTCTACCAGATGCGCAACGCCCTGCTCGTGGGAACCAACCAAAGCAAATACCTCGTCTATGGCACCCTGGCAGAGACGGGCGTGAACATCGGCCTCGACTATGGACTGATCTTCGGTCACTTTGGTCTGCCGGCCCTGGGCTTCAACGGAGCGGCCATCGCCTCCATCTTCGCCGAAGCCTCGGGCATGCTCGTCGTCTTCCTCGTCATCCACGCCCAGGGAATCAGCAGGGAGCTGCAGCTCTATCGCCACTGGACCTTCGACCGCGTCAACAGCCGGCTGATCCTCGTGCAGTCCTCACCCCTGGTCTTTCAATATTTTATCAGCATCACGGCCTGGGTCTTCTTCTATATCCTGGTAGAGCATCACGGCCGCCAGTCGCTGGCCATCAGCAATACCATGCGCAACATCTTCGGGCTCTTTGGCGTCTTCACCTGGGCCTTCGCCTCAGCGACGAATGCGATGGTCAGCAACATCATCGGCCAGGGCCTGGAAGACAGGGTCCCCGAGCTCATCCGGAAAATTGTGAAGCTGAGCCTCTCGTTTTCCGTGGTCGTGGCCATCGCATTGAATTGTTTTCCGGAACTCTTCCTGTCGGTATACGGCCAGGACGCCGCCTTTACGCACGCCGCGCTCCCGGTGATCCGCATCGTGTCCTCGGCGCTGGTCCTCATGTCTTTTTCGGTCATCTGGCTGAATGCCGTCACCGGCACCGGCAACACCCGCGTCAACCTGCTCATAGAATTCATCACCATCGTCTTCTATTGCTTCTATGTCTATTTCACGCTGGAACGCTGGAAGCTCTCCCTGGTAGTAGGCTGGATGTCGGAGTGGATCTACTGGCTATCGCTTTTCATCATGTCGTTCACCTATATCCGCAGCGGGCTATGGAAAGGGAAGAAGGTATAGGCCGGCCAGCTAACATTGTCCCGTCCGGCCATCAGGGAAGCAAGTCGTTCAATAGTCTGGCGCCTTCGGCCCGCACCTGCCGGTCGTCATACATCTGATCATTCAGGGTGGCCATATGCCGCAGCAGCTGTATCGCCCGCGCATCCTGTCCATCGCGGTGCAGGGCCTTGGCCAGCTCCAGGTAGTTGAGCATGAAATCAGGCCGCAGCGACATGCTCTTCTCATAATCGCGGATCGCCTCCTGCAGGGAAGCCTCCGGCAAAGCGCCGAAGAACCATCGCGCAAAGGTCCTTTCGAGGAAGTTGAGCCTGCTGACCTCATACTGCCAGCGTCCCAGGATATGATAGGCTTTGAAGCTCATCGGATCATAACGGATGGCATCCTCCGCATAGCGTTTGATGTCCACCGCCGCGGCCACCTTCTCCTTCCCGCTTTGGATCAGCGTCAGCCGGCCAAGGGAAAAGGCCATCACAATATTCACGTCGCTATTGGTGGAATCGAGGTCGTAGGCCTTCAGCGCATACCGGTAGCCTTCTCTAAAGTCGGCGATCTTCCGTTCCTTATCCGCCTGGCGGTTACCGATCCGGCAGCTCAGGTCGCTGCACCGGCAGAGGACGGAGACATTCTGTGGCTGGAGGCGCAGCACCTGCTTATAAGCGGCGAGCGCCTCTTCTTCCTTAAAGGCGGCCTCGGCCCGCGCGGCCTTGTTCAGCCAGGCATTGGCATCCTGCGCGAGGGCCCGGAAGGGTAACAGGATCAATAAAAAAATGGACCATCGGATCATGTAGTATGAACGTCCCGGCCGCACGGGAAGTTGGCCGGCGCCGCTGCCGCTGCTGTTAAAATTTCTTGTGAAGGGTCATGCCCGCCTTGCCCTGGAAATTACCAATCGGCGCCTGCAGCTTGTAGATGGAGAGGACGACTTCCTTTATGAAGGGATAGTGCTCCCTGATCTTGACGATGATCTCGTCCGCGATCTTTTCCAGTAAGGGCGACGGCTGATTCATCCGCGTCTTTACGATATCAAAGAGGTTCACATAGTTGACGATGGAATCCAGCCCTCCGAAGGGGCGTTCACCCTCGTCGTAGAGCACGTCCAGGTTCACCTCGAACGTGTTGCCCGTCGCCAGCTCTTCCTTGAAGACCCCATGGCGGCCGGAGAAAATAAGCTTATGCAATTGAACAGTAACCATGCTTTCATTTTTATCGACCTCGGTGCCGGCTGCCCGATTAAGCCAGCCCCTTCGCCGAAAGATATCTTTCCGCATCCAACGCAGCCATACATCCGCTGCCCGCAGCCGTCACCGCCTGCCGGTAGATCTTGTCCTGCACGTCGCCTGCGGCAAACACGCCATCCACATTCGTCCGGCTCGTGCCAGGTACAGTCTTGATATAGCCTGCTTCGTCCAGCTCCAGGAAATCCGTAAAGATGCCGGAGTTAGGCTGATGCCCGATAGCCACGAAAAAACCGCTGAGCGGGATCTCCTTCTTTTCGCCGGTCTTGCTGTCGAGGATACGCAGCCCTTCGACCCTGCTTTCGCCAAGGACTTCATCGGCCTGGCTGTTCCAGTACATCTTTATATTGGGCGTTTGCTGTACCCGCTCCTGCATGACCCGGGAAGCCCGCATTTTGTCGCTCCTTATCAGCATATGCACCGTAGTGCAGAGCTTGGAAAGGTATAGGGCCTCTTCGGCCGCGGTGTCCCCGGCGCCGATGATCGCCACTTCCTTGTTGCGGAAGAAGAACCCATCGCATACGGCGCAGGCGCTGACGCCATAGCCGTTCAGTCGCTGCTCGCTCTCCAGCCCCAGCCACTTGGCGGAGGCGCCGGTGGCGATGATCACGGCATCGGCTTCGATGAGCTTTTCTTCATCGATCCATACTTTATGCGGTCGGGAGGAGAAATCCACCTTCGTCGCCAGTCCATAGCGGATGTCCGCACCCATGCGGGTCGCCTGCTTTTCAAAATGCACCATCATCTCAGGCCCCTGAACCCCATCCGGGTAGCCGGGATAGTTCTCCACCTCCGTGGTGATGGTCAGCTGCCCGCCAGGCTGAATGCCCTGGTACAGGACAGGCCGCAGATTGGCGCGGGCGGCATAGACGGCGGCCGTATATCCGGCCGGACCCGAACCGATGATCAGACAGTGTACTTTCTCGGAAGTTCTTTGCTCCATGCTTTGCAACGATTTTAGCGGGCAAATGTAAATCAAAAACAGCTACCATAATGTCCTGTTCCGGACATAATGAAAATCCCGACCATTTGGTCGGGCATAAAAAGAGACCCAACCTGATGGCTGGGTCCCCAGAGCGAAATTTATCAGGTGGGATTATCCCAAATATGCTTTCAGCGCATTGCTATAACGTGCTTTCTGCAGGCGTTTGATCGCCCTTTCCTTGATCTGGCGGATACGTTCCTTGGTCAGATCATACTTCTGGCCTATCTGCTCGATGGTCACCCCATTCTCGCCGTCCAGCCCGAAATAGGCATTGACGATCTCCGCTTCCCGCGGACTCAGAGATTTCAGTACGCGACGGATCTCCGCACGTAAAGAATCCTTCATCACATCGTCATCGGTCTCGTCACCGCCTTCCAGCAGATCCCCCATCGCCACGTCTTCAGCCTCGTGCACCGGGGCATCCAACGAACTGTGACGGGTATTGCTTTGGAAGATGTTGTTGATCTCCGTCTCACTCATTTCCAGCAACTCGGCCAATTCCTCCGTACTAGGCTCGCGCTCATGTTCCTGCTCGAATGCCATGTAGGCCTTATTAGCCTTGTTGTAAGTGCCAATTTTGTTTTGAGGCAGGCGGACTAATCTGCCCTGCTCTGCCAACGCCTGCAGGATGGACTGGCGAATCCACCAAACGGCGTAAGAAATAAACTTGAAACCTTTGGTTTCATCAAAGCGTTGAGCCGCTTTAATTAAGCCGAGGTTGCCCTCGTTGATCAAATCACTAAGTGATAACCCCTGGTGCTGATACTGTTTTGCTACAGAAACCACAAAGCGCAGGTTGGCCTGCACCAGCTTATCCAAAGCCTTCTGATCACCCATCTTGATCCGTTGTGCGAGAACGGTCTCTTCTTCAGGTGTGATCATCGGGATCTTGGAGATCTCTTGCAAATACTTCTCGACCGCCTGGGAATCACGGTTCGTAATCTGTGTAGCAATCTTGAGTTGCCTCATATCTATTAAATATAAAAAAAGATGACAAAAATAAAGATCGGGTACTTATCAAGAAACATCTACAGAGTAGGGAGTGTTCACGGAGGGGCAAAAAAGATATAAAAATTAATTAATGTCAAATCCGTCCGAACCGTCTGCAAAAGTAACCAGCAATTCTGGCAATTCATAGCCCTGTGGACAGAAATTGCTTGTTTTTAATCATTTTTTTAGAAGAAAACGGCCCATTTGTTGAAAGAATGACTTCTTGCAATTCTCCCATACCCTTTGCAGATAGACGTTTGGGCAAGAATATTAGCTTATCCTTAACAGTTGGAGCACCCAAAAAGTTTATTGACTAGCAGCATTGCTTCAGTAGGTCACGATTCCCCCCTTCAGGTTCAGCTCAAGGCTTGGTTGCGAGGCCGCCTCCACCCTGCCGACTACCTGGGCTTCGATACCAAACCGGCGCCCCAGCTCGACCATTGCCCCCGCAGTCACCGCATCGGTGAAGACCTCCAAGCGATGTCCCATATTAAAGACCTGGTACATCTCCCGGTCATCGGAACCGGAAGCCTCCTGGATGAGCCGGAAAACCAGGGGAGGCTCGAAAAGGTTGTCTTTTATAACCTTGAAGCTGCCTGGAAGGTATTTCATGCACTTGGTCTGACCGCCGCCGCTGCAATGCACCAGCCCATGGATCTGGTCGAAATAGCCAGTGAGCATCTCCTTTAATAGAGGTGCATAGGTCCGGGTAGGGCTCAGGAGCAGATGCCCGATATCGGTCGTCAGGCCGCCAGCCCCCGGGATCTCCACCGGATCCGTCATCCGATGCCTGCCGATATAGACCACCCCGTCATCCAGGCTGGTATCGTAGGATTCCGGGAAACGGGCGCCATAGGTCTTGCCGAGGACGTCGTGCCTGGCGCTGGTGAGACCATTGCTGCCAAGACCGCCATTGTACTCCGTTTCGTAAGTCGCCTGCCCGGCGCTGGCAAAACCTACGATCACGTCCCCGGCCACGATCTTATCGTTGGTGACCAGCTTGTCCTTAGGCCAGCGGGCAGCCATGGTGCCATTGACGGCGATCGTCCTCACCACATCGCCGACGTCTGCAGTTTCCCCGCCGAGATAGCGAATACCCACTCCATAAGTCTGCAGCTCGTCGAAGAACTCCTGGCTGCCGTGGATAATGGCCGTCAGCACTTCACCGGGGATATTTTTTTTGTTTCGGTCGATCGTAGAGGAGAACAACAGGTTATCGTAGATGCCTACACACAGGAGGTCGTCCAGGTTCATGGCGATCGCATCCCGCGCGATCCCCTTCCACACGGACAGGTCGCCCGTCTCCTTCCAGTACAGGTAAGCCAGAATGCTCTTCGTCCCCGCCCCGTCGGCATGCATGAGGTTCACCCAGCGGGCATCCCCGCCCAAATAGTCGGGATAGATCTTGCAAAAGGCATTCGGGAAGAGTCCTTTGTCCAGCTTTTCAGTGGCCTGGTGCACTTCTTCTTTCTGAGCGGAGACCCCGCGTTGGGCATAGAGTGACATAAGGACCGTAAAGATACTGGATAATCCTTTAGTTTTGCACCCAACCCCCGACAGGGGTTGCGCGTTTGTTTCACCATGCAGATCCACCACCATACCGACCAGCTACCCTTTTTCCGTAAGGCAGTCATCACGATCGGTACCTTTGACGGCGTTCATACAGGCCATGCCCGCATCCTCCGGCAGCTGCGCGAGGAAGCGGCACGCGTCGGCGGCGAGACGGTGATCATCACCTTCTTTCCGCATCCCCGGAAGGTCGTCAAAGGCGGCTCCTCAGAGGTTCGGCTGATCAACAGCCTGCAGGAGAAGATCCACCTCCTGTCCTGGCAGCAGATAGACCACCTCGTGATCGTCCCGTTCACCGAAGCCTTCTCCCAGCTTACCGCCGAACAATATATCGAAGCCTTCCTGCTGGCGAAATTCCATCCGCATACGGTGATCATCGGCTATGACCATCGCTTCGGTCAGGGCCGCAAAGGCGACTACCACCTGCTGGAACAGTTCAGCAGCAGCAGCGGCTTTCACCTCCAGGAGATTCCGGTACAGCTGCTGGACGAAGTATCCGTGAGCTCTACCCGCATCCGCGAAGCCATCCTCCGTGCCGACATCGGCACGGCCAACCAACTGCTGGGCTATCCCTTCTTCTTCTCCGGAAAGGTCGTGAAAGGCAACCAGCTGGGCAGGACCCTGGGCTACCCTACCGCTAACCTGGAGCCTGATAGCTCGGAAAAGCTGATCCCCGCCGACGGCGTCTATGCCGTAGAAGCCCAGCTGCTGCCGGAGGCAGCCCCCTCGTCCGGCCTACCGTTATTCGACGGCCCCCGCTTAAAAGGAATGATGGGCATCGGCATGCGGCCTACCATCAACGGTACACACCGCACCATCGAAGTCAACCTCTTCGATTTCGATCAGGATATCTATGGACGGGAATTGCGGGTCTTCGTGGTAAAATACCTGCGGCCGGAACTCAGGTTCAACGGCCTCGGGGAGCTGACGACCGCCATGGCACAGGACAAGCTGGATGCGCTCGATGCGCTCGGCTGACAAGTCTCGCCTGCGGCTTCGGCTGACGGCCCCGGCTGCCCGCCACGTCACCCCATAATTTTAACGACCAGCTCCTTCAACAGCGAAGCGTCTTCCGTACCCGCGCTCCCTACTCCCACGCTCTTCAGATTATAAGCATGTAGCAGCAGCAGCCCATTCTCTATGCCCTCGTAATTATAGTTACGCACCGCCGCCAGGTAGTCTTTCGCGAAGTAGGGATTCACCCCGATGGCCGCGGCAATGCCTTTTTCATCCCGCGCCGGCTGACCGAAGATCATATAGACCTTGCTGAAGAAATTATAGATGGAAGGCAGGATCAGCTGGATAGGACCCGCCTTGGGATTGCCTTCGAAATACTGGATGATCCGGATGGCCTTCACCTTGTCCCGCTTCGCAAAGGCATCCTGCAGCTCGAAGACGTTGTATTCCTTGCTCACACCCACATACCGCTCTATATCGTCCTCCGTAATGCGCTTGGTGCCGGCCAGGTTGACCAGCAGCTTGTCCACCTCATTGTTTATCCGGTTCAGATCATTGCCAATATGATCCACCAATAACAACAGAGCCTTCTGCGTGATCTCATACCCCTTGCCCTGGATCAGCTCGCTGGTCCAGTCCGGCAGCTGGTTGTCGTAGAGCTTCTTGGTGGTGAACATCTCCGCCTTTTCCTTCAGCAGCTTCGCCAGCTTGCTGCGCCCATCCACCTTCTTTTCTTTATAGGCGACCACGAAGACCGTAGAGACCAAAGGCTTGTCGACATAGGCCTCCAGCTTGTCGATGTCCCGCATCTGCTGGGCTTCCTTGAGGATGACGACCTGGCGCTCCGCAAACATGGGATAGCGCCTGCACGCATTGATCACCGCCGTCCAATCGGCATCCTTGCCATAGAAAACGGTGAGGTTAAAGCTCGCTTCGGCCTCGGTGAGGATATGCCGCTCCGCATAATGCACGAGCACATCTATATAGTATTCCTCCTCACCTTCCAGCCAGTAAACGGGTTTGAATTTTGCTTTTTTCCAGTCATTGAGGATCTTGTCCACGGACATGTTCACCAATTTTAATGCGGCAATATTACATAAATCTTTAGAAATCAGGGTCTGAACACAATAAAAATGATTTTGGCACGGTTTTAGAATAAGACCGCTGTAACCGTGGAAATCGATTCACGGCGGTACAGATCACTGTAATATATTTTTAACTTTTGAAAAAGTATAAGCTATGAGTACGACAACCAACTATCCCTCAGCAACTCCTCAGAATCAACCTCCGAAAAAGGATTACAAAAACCTCGTTATCGGTCTGCTGGCAGCCGGCTTCCTCGGCACCTGGGGCTACCTGCTCTGGAACAACAACAAGCAGGAACAGGTCCAGACGCAGCAGCAAGCTCAGATCTCTAAGGTAACAGACGAAAAAGGACAATTACAGAAGAATTTCGATGACGCCCTCGTAAGGCTCGATTCCCTCACCGGAACGAACAACAAGCTGACCGCAAACATCAACGAAAAAGACGGTCAGGTTGCCAAACTGAAGGCCAATATCCGCGGCCTGCTAAGCAAGCAGCACCTCACTGACGCCGAAAAGAAGAAGGCAGAAGACCTCATCAAGGAATTGAACGATAAGATCGGTAACCTGGAACAGCAGGTCGCCCAGCTCACCCAGGACAACCAGCAGCTGACCGCTGATAAGTCGGCGCTGACCCAGGACAAGGAAAAGCTGACCAACGATCTTCAGACGTCTACCGCTACTAATACGGACCTGACGAAGAAAGTAGATATCGCTTCTACCTTGAATGCCTCTAATATCTCGATCACTCCAATGCACGAAAGAAAGGACGGCAAGGACAAGGAAACGTCCACCGCCCGCAAGGTGAACAAGCTGGTTATCGGCTTTGACGTTGCCAACCGCATCGCTCAGACCGGCCAGACCGAAGTTTTCGTCTGCATCACCGGCCCTGATGGCAAGGCCATCTCCGTTCCTGCACTGGGTTCTGGCACTTTCCCCACCCGCGACGAAGGTGACAAGAACTATACTGCCAAGGTTCCTGTCGATTTCGAAGCCGGTAAGTCCAAATCCGTTCAGTTCGCCTGGAAACAGAATAGCGAATTCCTGCGCGGCAACTACAAGATCGAGATCTATCACAATGGTTTCAAGATCGGCGAAGGCACTCGCGAACTTAAGAAAGGCGGCATCTTCGGTTAGTCGTCTCCATATCATAAAAGAAAAACCCCCGGTATCGGGGGTTTTTCTTTTATAGCAACGCCCGCAACGAGGCCCGTCCCGTATGCACGATACCCGTTTCCCCCGCCTTACGTCCCTCATATTGCAGGCTCAGCTCCAGGTTGCCGCCTAGTTTCTTGGTAAAATCCAGGTTCCACAGGTAATTCTTCCCGGGCAGCAGCCCTTCTAAAATGGTATAGCTTACCGGAGAGGTTGTGCTGGCCGACCCGTTCTTCATCGCCGTATAGCTGATAGAGCTCATGGTGAACTTTCCCTGGATCGACGTGCTCTGCAGGATATTGTACTTGAAATCGGTGGACACAGCATCCGAGGTATAATGCTGCCCCCCCCACTCCGCCGAGTTCTGCTTGTTCGACAGCCTGAAACCCAGTCCTATCCGCATTGCGGACCCCTTGGTGTAGGTGAGGCCCGGCTCTACGGAGAATTGCTGAAGGTTATAGTTGCTGCTGTCGAAGTTGGAGCTGGAATTGTTGAGCTGGCTGATCCCCTGCCGGAAGACACCGGTGAGCGCAATGGTCTTGTTGAGGTTCAGGCGCGTGCGCAACGACCACTCGTTGTTCTGATGCGTCTCATAGCCATAGGTCAGCAGCGTCTTCCCGCCATTCTGCGTATTGCTGAGATCGAAGCCCCAGTGCGGATCGCTCCGGTTAAAGGACAGGGTATTCACCAGGATCATCGTTCGGGTGATGAGCGCCGTGTCGTTCAGGGGAGCCTTGAAGGGATTGTATTCGATCAACCCCACCGCCTGCTGTTTCTGGTTCAGCTGCAGCGAGCTCTGGTACATCAGCTTGGTTAGGAAATGAGCGAATCCCTTGCTCTTGGGCCCTATCAACGCCTTGGGGTTGAGGGAAACGCTATAGTTGAAGGTATTGTAATTAGCCTTGATGTATTCGTCGGTAGGCGTATAGACCCGGATATACTGGGCCTGGTCCTGGAACTGGGCCAGCACGAACTCGCTGAGCTGCTGGATGCCGTCATTGTTGTAATCTATCCAGGCATATTGCCCCGTGCCCGCCGGAACCTGCAGGTAGGTATAGCTGAGCTTCTGCTGCTGGCCGCTGCCGATCTCATAGAGCAGGTTGCCACGCAGCATCCCCTTCCAGGCATTGACCACATATTCCACCCGCGCCAGCAAGGTCTTGTCCCCGCGTTGGGCGGCCGTGGTGCTGTCCACCGTACGGGCCGCCAGCGAGCTGTCCGTGATCGTCATGTCCCGGTAGGTAGCATTTATATGGAACTGGTGGTGCACATTCTTCATAAAATCGGCGAAGAGGTTGATGGTCTTGCTCCGATCGCCAACAGCCAGGCTATTTAGGTAGGGATAGCTATTGGTCCGTGTCGTAAAGCTCATGCCCCATTTATTCTTCAGGTTCTCCGGCGACTTGAGGTAGGCCTCCCAGGTATGAAAAGCATAGCTCGTGGAGGTCAGGGTATCGGCTGCCTTGTCCTTGTTCTGATTCTGCTCCAGGCTATAGGATCCGCCAATGGTGTAGTTCTTGAGGAAGGAGATCTTACGCGAAACGTCTACGGAAGGCCGCAGGAAGTATCCGCTGAATCGGTGGCTGCTGTCGTATGTGGTCAGGCTCAGCTGGTCGTTGATCTTCCAGCCCAGGAAGGCCTCCCGGTTGGTAAGATTGTTCTGCGTTCCCGAGAAGCCATCGCTGCGATCATAACGGGCTACTTCATATTTTACCGAGTTGAGCTTTTTATCGCTTAGCAGGAAGCTCGCATTGTAGATCTTTTCGGTAGCGGGATTCACGCTCAGCGAAAGCCCCCAGTCTCTGGTGAATTCGGGTGTGCGCAGCACTTCCAGCGGCGTGAAGTTCGCCTGCACGTATTCGAAACCCGCGGTAGACGTGAGCTGCAGCCCTTTGGCCGCCGGTCCCAGAGGCTTTACGTTCTTGAACGCGAATTTCGCCGCATAGCCGTCGTCATTACCCTTGTCGATTGTCGACAGCGTATTGATATCGTAGTGGCTCTTTGCCACTTCCGCGGTCATGGTCGTATGCTTGTCGACCGTATAGTCCGCACCCAGGCTGATGATGGTCTGCGTCTTCGGCGTGACCAGGAACTCCGCGGCATCGTACGAACCCTGCGGGACCCCATTCACAGGGGCCACAAAGTCGTAGATCGCACCATTGATGCCGTTCAGGTCCGGGATATAATTGCCGTAGCCCTGGCCTACGTTGGAGAAAACCAGGTTGTAAAGGGTCTGGGTAACATCCGTGGAGAAGACGAACACGGAGTCGTGCACCAGCACGCCGGCCGCATTCTTGTATGTCGTATCCACCCGCCTGTAGAGGATCTTCCCCGCGGCAAACGTATCCACATTGGCCACCGGGTAGAAAGCGTGCTGAATGCTATCCCCAAGCTTGGACAGGAATTTATTCTCGTCCGGCGTAAGTGTCTGGTTGATGGGGCTGTTGCGGGCGTCGCTGTTGCTGAACATCCCCAGCCGCAGCTTCAGCTTATTGTTGATATTGGCCTCATCGTAAAGATAGAGGTTGACGTTGAGATAGTTCCGGTCCGCGTATTCGAACTCCACCTGGATACGGGCGTCCTGGCTGATCAGACGGTTAGGCGTAAACGTTACTTCCGCCGTGTTGTAGTTGATGGTATAGTCCTGGTCTTCGCCGCGCTGCATGAGCTGCCCGTCGATATAGACCTTTTCCGATCCCGCCAGCACGATAAAGTAGAGCTCGTTATTGGCGCCCTGCAGCAGGTAGGGCCCCTGGTTGCCTTCCTGGCCGGTGAAGATATTGCGGGTGAACTTTCCCTTCGCGATGGCTGCGCTCACCAGGGTCCTGTTGGTAACGTTCGGCGCTATCTGCTCCGTCGTCTCGAAGCTGGCGCCCTGCAGGCGTTTGTAGAAGTTGAGGAAGTAAAGCTGGTTTTGCTTGAGGTCGATATCCCCCATGGTCAGCGCCCAGTTCTTCTTCTTGAACTGCAGGAAGATCTTATCGAATTCGTTGAGGTCGGCGGTGGTGCCATCCGGCTGGATCGGGATATTGTTGTCGGTGATGGCGGCCGAGATCTCGATGCTGTCGGCCAGGTAGCCGCTGATCTGCAGGTTGAGGTTGCTGGTGACCACGGCGTCCTGGCTGTTACCGAAGGTGATGCTCCGCCCGAAGCTACCGTTGTAGGTGATGTTGCCGAAGTTGAAGAAGGCATCGGAGCTGCTGCTGCCGTCCTTTTCCTTGTCGTAGGGGCGGACAAGAAAGTAGTTGACGACGCTGTCGTAGTTGAACCGTTTGGCTACGGCATTCAGCTTGTAGGGGAAGGTGCGATAGGTCACCAGAACGCTGTCCCTGCCGGCTGGCGGATGATCCCAGGTGAGCGTCCCGTTCACCCAGTCCAGGGTATAGGCGCTGTCTGGCACGCCTTTCACGAAGAAGGCCTTGGGGATCAGGCTGACCGAATCTATCGGGATGCGGCCTCCGGCCACGGGGATATACTTCTCATGCAGGTTGGAAAGGCTGGGCGGTTTGGTGGACGGTCGCCTGGAAGGTGGCCCCCCTATGGTCCGGGGCGGGCCCCCACCCCCACCGCTGGCGGCGCCCGTGATAGGGCTGTAGCCGGGGTTGTTGCCCTGATGCTGTAAGCTGCCGGGCATCCCCGGCGACGCCGCCGCCCTGCTGGCCGCGGCGGCATTCAGCTGCGCATCCAGCTTCAGCTTCAGGCTGTCGACCACCCCTGTAGGGGTAGTATTCATAGAGTCCACCTGCCGGAGCAAGGCCGCAGCGGACAGCAGCGTATCGGCACGTGCCGCCCGCAAGGCGGAGTCCACCCGGTGAAGAGAGTCGCCAAAATGCCGTATCGACCGGCTCAGATGGGTCAGGCTGTCGGCCAGCAGCAGGGCCGAATCCCCCTCGCGGCGCAAGCTGTCCTTGTGCAGTGAGTCAACCGTCCCGAGCCGCCTCAGGCTGTCCTGTCGTGTAATATCCCCAAACGCGCCCCTTCCCAGGCTATCACGCCTGGCCGTATCCCGCGCCGCAAGCCTGCTCATGATATCCAGCAGCGTGTTGTTTCGCTGTAATAGTTTAACGCTCGTCTTTTTTAGTGAATCTCCCAGATGGTGGAGGCTGTCGGCCACCCGCAGAAGGGAATCGGCCGCCCGGATCAGGCTGTCCCCCGAGGGTCCTTTACGCAGCGTCGTGTCGCGCTGGCTCCCGCCGGGTCTGATGGTATCCCCATTCTTAACCCGCCCCGCGGTGTCGGCGAAGAGGTTCACAGGCTGTTGTTGGGCCCTTGCGGCCAGGCTGGCTTCACAAGATAGCAGAACAAGTATAAGCAGCCTTATGATCAACAAACACTGGGTTTCCCTTAAAATGCTTAAAGCGTGGATTTATTGTATCAAATAAGACAAAACCAGGCTGTTATGCGCTGCGCAAGAGCTCCTTAATAAATCTTTAACGATTGGGCTGCCACGATATGCCCGCAAGTCTTGTCAATTCGTCAACCCTAACCGATCCTTATGCGTGGAAAATTGGCTCCTACCCTCCTGTTCTGCCTGACGGCAGCAACCCTCTTGCCCGGCTGCTGGAGCCTGACCACCCATGTGCACCAGCAGGCACTATATGTAAGCCCTTTCAACGGCACTT
>JAMFRX010000172.1 GCA_026224995.1 Puia dinghuensis | reverse complement strand
CGATCACCGCAACGAAGCTGAGCGCATTCAGCAGAAAACAGGTCCCACCGCCCCATTTCTGCAGGACGAATCCGGCGATCGCCGGACCCACCAGCCGGGCAAGGTTGACCATGGAGGAGTTCAAGGCAAGCGCATTGGGCAGATTGGCCTTGTCGTCGACCATCTCATAGACCAGGGACTGACGTGCGGGCACATCGAAAGCATTGATGGAACCCAGAAGTGCCCCCAGCGACAAGATCTCCCAGACGGCAGGATGCCCCCAAATGACCAGTACGGCCAGCAGCAGGCTCTGGACAAGAGAAGCGCCTTGGGTAAACAACAATACTTTAAAGCGATTATATCGGTCCGAGATGACGCCACCTACCGTCGTGAGAACAAAGGAGGGAAACTGCAGGCAGAACAGCGACAGCCCCAACATAAAGGCGGAATGGGTCAGGGTGTAGACTACCCAACTGACCGCGGTACGCTGCATCCAGGTCCCGATGAGCGAAATGCTCTGGCCATAAAAATAGAGCCGGTAGTTACGGCTACTAAATGCAGTGAAAACGGGTAATTTCATACTATTTTATTCTTCTTCCAATTTCTTTAGAATTACAAGAGCTTGCATTAGCGCTTCCTTCTCCTTGGTCGTCGTCTTTTCATACAGGGCCTTGGCCAGCCACTCCTGCTTGTCCTGGCGCCGCTGTTCCACTTCGGCCCGGCCGGCGGGCGTCAAGGTCAACAGCACCTTTCGTTTGTCGTCGCCGGAAGGGGTCCTGAGGATATAGCCCATCTCGGCTAAATGATTGATAACCTGCGACATGCTCTGGGTCGTCACTTTCTCCACTTTGGCGATCTCCGTTGGGGCAAGCTGAATATCCGGGTAGAGTTGGCCCATGGTAGACCGCTCGGTAAGGGAAAGCCTGGCCTCGTTGCGGGTCTCGCGACGTAATCGCTTGACAAGCCGGACGATACCGGTACGAATGCTGGCGGCGACCTCCATGTCCCGGGCTGTAGGGCCATGCCCTTCCCCCCCACTCCCGGCCAACCGCCCATCAGCAGGCCTCGATGATTCCTTTTCCATAATACGAAGGTAAACTTATAAAGTTACTTTACAAAAAAAAGGAAGTAAATTGCATGTAGAAAAGGAAACTATGAGCAACGAAAAGACCCCTAAAGAACCAAACACCGAATCAGCGACCTTCGGCACCGGCTGCTTTTGGTGCACGGAAGCAATTTTTCAGGAACTCAAAGGCGTAACCAAAGTAACCTCCGGTTATATGGGTGGCACCGTTGCCAACCCCACTTATGAAGAGGTCTGCACGGGCACGACGGGCCATGCAGAATGTTTGCAAGTCGAGTTCGACCCGTCAGTCATAACTTATGACGACCTCCTGAAAGTATTTTGGGAGTCGCATGACCCTACCACGCTGAACCGGCAGGGCAATGATATTGGTACACAATATCGCAGCGCCGTCTTCTACCATAGTGAAGGGCAGCGGCAGAAAGCCGAACATTATAAGGCGGAGCTGGATAAACAGGGCGCCTATCCCAACCCCATAGTGACCGAGATCACTGCTGCCAGCACCTTCTACCCTGCCGAAGACTATCATCAGAATTATTATGACGATCATGGCTCCCAGCCTTATTGTTACCTGGTGATACGGCCGAAAGTGGAGAAGTTCGAAAAAGCGTTCAAGGATATGTTGAAAAAGAATGCGGAGAAATAAGCACCGGCCAGGGCTAGCGGACATACGCGGTGTTGCTATTCTGTCTGAATGCTCTTCACCGGATTGGCCAGGGCCGCAGAAATGCTCCGGAAGCTAACGGTCAGGATGGTAACGGAGATAGCCGCACCGCCTGCCAGCACGAAGACCAGCGGGTTGATGGTGATGCGGTATTCATATTGCTGCAGCCAGCTGCGTAGAAAATAATAAGCCACCGGCGCGGCGACCAACGCGCTTATAGTTGTCATCCAGACAAAATCCTTGGACAGCAGGGCCCAGACCTGTGGCACCGATGCACCCAGCACCTTACGGATACCGATCTCTTTTCGACGCCGGTCGGCCATATAGGTCACCAGCCCGAAGAGTCCCAGACAGGAGATAAAGATGGCCAGGGCCGCGAACAAGGCCGCCAGCCGACCGACCAAGGTCTCCAGCGAGAACTTGGCGGCATAGCTCTCGTCGGCAAAATGCCAGGAATAGGGATAGGCGGGGTTATAGCGATTGAAGATCGCCGTTAGCTTCCCGATTGCTTCATGGATATTCGCCCCGGACGAAAGCCGGTAGAGGACCGTGTTGGTGTACTGCGGCCGGTT